>NZ_JBIUAG010000013.1:88079-287149 GCF_044547355.1 Kutzneria sp. NPDC052558 | reverse complement strand
TGCTGTGCCTGGCCCCGGCCGAGGGTCTCGGGGTGCGTGACGGCGAACTGCGCGCGCGGCATCTGTCCGACATCAACCGGTTCCGCGGCGTGTGACCCGTTTCCCGGTCGCTGCCGTGCACACCGGCCTCACTCCTACCGGTAGCGTGGACCCATGGCCCTCGGC
The DNA here is from genome assembly GCF_044547355.1 of Kutzneria sp. NPDC052558. Classification (NCBI taxonomy): domain Bacteria; kingdom Bacillati; phylum Actinomycetota; class Actinomycetes; order Pseudonocardiales; family Pseudonocardiaceae; genus Kutzneria; species Kutzneria sp. NPDC052558. Next base: position 286,984 of record NZ_JBIUAG010000013.1, on the reverse strand, counting down.
AGCGACCGCGATCTCGTCCCGTTGGGAACCGGCTTCGACGTCGTCAAGCGCGGTTACGACAAAGCCCAGGTGGAAGACCACCTGGAACGGCTGGACGCCGACCTGAAGCTGCTGGCCGCCGACCGGGACGCCGCCGTGTCGCAGGCCAACGACCTGGCTCGGCAGCTGGAGAAGGCCCGGTCGGAGATCGACGACCTGCGCGGGCAGGTGGACCGGCTCTCGCTGCCGCCCACCACCTTGGAGGGCCTGTCCGAGCGACTGCAGCGAATGCTGAAGCTCGCTCAGGAGGAGGCCAACGAGACCAAGGCCAGGGCCGAGGCCGAGGCCGGACACATCCGGGCCAGGGCCGAGGAGGAGGGCGCCGCGCTGCGCGCCCGGTACGAGCAGATGATGCGGGACCTCGACGCCCGCCGGGCGGCGATGGAGACCGAGCACAAGGGCGTCATGGAGGCCGCCCACGCGGAGGCCAGGCGCATCACCGACGAGTCGGCTCAGAAGCGTGACGAGGCCGACGAGCTGGCCGCCCAGGCCCGGGCCAAGGCCGACGCCGAGTCCCTGGCCAAGCGGACCCAGATCGAGGAGGACTTCGAGATCGCCATGGCCTCGCGGCGCACCGATGCCATGCGGGCCCTGGCCGAGCAGGAGGCCGCCAGCAAGAACGAGGCCGAGAAGCGGGTGCGGGAGGCGACCGAGGAGGCCAACCGCCGCCGCCACGACTCCATCGCCGAGGCCACCGCCCGGCTCCAGGAGGCCACCGACGAGGCCCACCGCCGCGTCCGCGAGGCCACCGAGGAGTCCGCCCGCCGCGTCGGCGAGGCCACCCGCCGCGTCGACCACCTGCGTGGTTTGCGCAACCGCATTGCCAGCCAGCTCACCGAGGCCCGCGGCCTGATCGCCGCCGCCGCCCCGATGCTGGAGCGCCTGCCGGAGGAGAAGGCCAGCGACGAGTCGCCGACCGCGCAGATCAAGGTCCCCGAAGGCGGCATCCCCGCTCCCGCCGGCTCACCCACCGCCGGCCAGGCCGCCGCTCCGGCTCCGGCCCCGGCGGCCACCCCGGCTCCCGCCGCAGCCCCGGGCGCAGGCACCCCCGCGCCCGCCGGCCCGGCGCAAACGGCCCAGGCCACCAACACTCCCGCCGCGCAGCCCGCACCGGGCCAGCCGGCCCAGGGCAACGCCGCGCCGGCCGCTGGCGCTCAGGCGCCGGGCACTCCCGCCGGCCAGGCCCTGGCTCCGGGCGCGACTGCCGGCAAGCCGCAGGCTCCGGCCGCCGCCGGTCAGGCCGCGCCGGCGCAGCCCGCGCAGCAGCAGGCCATTCCGGCTCCGCTGGCCGCGACCAACCCGGCCGCGCAGCAGCGGCCGGCGGGGCCGCAGAACCAGGGCCAGCCGGCGCCGGCCAAGCCGGCGGCCCCGCGTCCGGGGGCCCGGCCGCAGGCCAAGCAGCCCCAGCAGGCGAAGCAGCAGCAGGCCAAGCAGCAACCGGCCCAGCAACAATCGGCCCAGCAGCAATCGGCCCAGCAGCAACCGGCACAGCAGCAGCCCGCCGCCAAGGACAGCGAGCAGACCAAGAAGATCCAGCGGCCGACCCCGCCTCGCCAGTCGGCCAAGCGCTGACCTACTCGCCACGCCGGCCCAGGACCACTCCGGTCCTGGGCCGGCGTGCGTCATCAGTCCGCGAAACCGTTGTCCGACAACCACTCCAGGACCACGGCGGTGAACGCCTCGGGGTCCTCGACCGGCGGCAGGTGACCGCAGCCGGCCAGCTCCACGACCCGAGCGCCGGGCACCGACACCGCGCCGGGGGCCATCAGGGCGTCCTCGGCGCCTCGTACGACAAGCGTCGGCACGGTCACGCCGGCGAGCAGCTCCGTCGAATCGGGGCGAGCGGCCATGGCCCGCTGGGCGCGGGCGACGACGGATCCCGGCTGCGAGTCGATGAGGGCACGGAGCGTGGCCACCACCTCGGGTCGGGCCCCGGGGGCGAGGAGGTTGGGGAGCATGGCGTCGGCGAGCCAGCCGGCGACGCCCTCGGATTCGGCCCGGGCGGCCATGGCCAGGCGGTTGTCCCGAGCCTCGGGAGCGTCGGCGGCGGACTTGGTGTCGACGAACAGCAGTCCGGCGACCCGCTCGGGGGCCTTGCGCAGGATGGCCATGGCCAGGTAGCCGCCCATGGAGCAGCCGCCGAGCACGAACCGCTGGTCACCGAGGGTTTCGAGCACCGCGTCGGCGGCGGCGTCCAGGCTCGGCGGGCCGTCGCCGAGGTCGGGCGTGACCAGCCGCAAACGTTTGGCCACCGGTTCGCGAATGCCGTCCCACATCCGGGAGTCCAACGGGAACGCGTGCAGCAGGACCAACGTCATGTCCGCCGACGCTACTGTGGACGCTCGTGGCTGACCATCCGCTCATCCTGCTGACCGGGACCTCCGCCGCCGGCAAGACCACCGTCGGCCGCCTGCTGGCCGACGCGCTGCCGGCCAGCGCGTTCGTCGAGGGCGACGCCGTGCGGACCATGATCCGCAACGGCCGCGCCGACATGACCCCGGAGCCGACCCCCGAGGCGCTGCGCCAGCTCGGGCTGCGCCACCGCCAGACCGCGCTGCTGGCCGACTCGTTCCACGCGGCCGGCTTCGCCACCGTGGTCGAGGACGTCGTCATCGGCCACCACCTGGTGGAGTTCGCCCGCTCGCTCACGGCCCGGCCGCTGCACGTGGTCGTGCTCGTGCCGGACGAGGCGACGGTGCGGCGGCGCGAGGCCGAGCGGGACAAGATCGCCTACGACGACGTGTGGACGCCGGCCGCGCTCAACGCCGTGGTGCACCGGGACACCCCGCGCATCGGCCTGTGGCTGGACACCTCCGCCCAGACCCCGCAGGAGACGGCCGAACAGGTACTGAAGCGGCTCCCGGAAAGCCGCATCGAGCACCTGTAATCGTTTGCCCACAGCACAATCGGGGCATGCTCGCCGAAGTGCGCACCGAGCGGCTGCTGCTGCGCCGCGTCCGGTCCGAGGACCTGCCCGCAGTGGTGCAGATCCAGGGCGACCCGGCGGCGAACCGGCACAACCCGATCGGCACGGCCACGCCGTCGCGGATCGCGCAGCAGCTGCGGTGCTGGGTCGCCGACTGGGAGGAGCACGGCGTCGGCTACTGGCTGGTGGTCGACGCCGAGACCGAGCAGGCCGTCGGCATCGGCGGCTTACGGCCGATCGAGCACGAGGGCCGGCCGGCGCTGAACATGTTCTACCGGTTCCGGCCGTCGGCCTGGGGGCGCGGGCTGGCGCTGGAGATGGCCCGCGCCGCCGTGGACTGGGCCGAGCGGGAGGGGCCGGCCGCGCCGGTGGTCGTGCTCACCACTCGCGACAACCTGCCGTCCATCCGCCTGGCCCGACGGCTGGGCTTCCAACTGTCCGGGGCCGATCCGTACTGGCTGGAGTTCAGAAGGCCTTAGGCAGCGGCACTTCGACGTCCGGCGCGACCGTGGCCACGATCGCGTCCAGCACCGGCTCGGTGTAGCCGACGAACAGGTGCTTGGCCCCGGCGAACTCCTCGATCCGGGCCTGTGGGACGGCCGCGAACCGCTCGCGGGCCTGGGCCGGGCGCAGGTAGTCGTCGAACTCCGGGACCAGGCAGACCAGCGGCTTGTCCGTGCCCGCCCACGCCGCCAGGTCCGTCGGCGCGCTGAAACGCAGCGGCGGGGAGATCAGCACCGCGCCCTCGACCTCGTCCGGGCAGCCGTGCCGCAGCGCCAGGTCCGTGCCGAACGACCAGCCGACCAGCCACACGTTGGGCAGGTTCCGCGCCTTGGCGAAGGCCAGCGCCGCCGCCACGTCCAGGCGTTCCGCGTCACCGCCGTCGAACGTGCCCTCGCTGCGCCCCGACTCGCTGGCCGTGCCCCGCGTGTTGAACCGCAGCACCGCGATGTCCGCCAGCGCCGGCAGTCGGTTGGCCGCCTTCCGGTACAGGTGCGAGTCCATCATGCCGCCATGGGTGGGCAGCGGGTGCAGGCAGATCACCGTCGCCCTCGGCGCCGCCTGCGCCGGCAGCGCCAGCTCCCCCACCAGCCGCAGCCCGTCCTCGGTCAGCAGCGTGATCGCCTCACGCCGGGCCGGCAACACCGTGTTGGCACGAATCTCGGTCACCGAAAAATCGTGCCAGCCCGGCGGGCCCGGGGCCGCACGATGCCGGCATGACCTCGACCACGCTGTGGCGGCCGACCGGCCCCGCCGAGCTGGAGCTGGTGCGCGCCACCGGGATGCGCCGCTGGCCGCCCCGGCGGCCCGACCAACCGATCTTCTACCCGGTGCTCAACGAGGACTACGCCGTCAAGATCGCCCGCGACTGGAACGTGCCGCACTCCGGCGTCGGCTACGTCACCCGGTTCCAGGTCCGCACCGCGTTCCTGGACCGCTACGAGGTGCGCCAGGTCGGCGGGCAGACGATCTTGGAGTACTGGATTCCCGCCGAGGAGCTGGAGCAGTTCAACGACAACCTCGTCGGCGAGATCGAGGTCGTGCACGAGTTCCGCTGACCGTCACCAGCGCCGGGACGTGGGCCGGCGGCGGCCCCGGCTGTTCCAGCAGGCCGTGTGCCAGTGCCGCCGGTCCTCCACGCCGCCGAAGTCGTCCGCCGGCCAGGCCACCACGTGCGGCGTGCCCGGCCGGATCTCGTGGTCGCAGCCCGGGCACCGGTACGTCTTGTCCGTTCCCCCGACCGGCCGGACGTTCCAGTCGCCGTCCGGGCCCGACTCCGTCCTGGCCCACCCGAACGTCGACGGGCGCGGCTCGTCGTCACCCTTCGGGCGCTGCGGTCGGTTTCGGCGGGGCACGGGTGACCAGGCTATCCGGCCGCCCTCCCGGTGCCGGACAATGGTCCTCATGCCGACCTACGACTTCCGGTGCCGCCAGTGCGGCGACACCTTCGAGGTGAACCGGCCCATGAGCAGCGCCGCCGACCCGGCCCCCTGCCCGTCCGGCCACGACGACACCGTCAAGCTGCTCACCACCGTCGGCGTCAACACGGGGACAGCAGCCCCCGCCGGTGGCGGGGGCTGCTGTGGTGGAGGCTGCTGCGGCGGTTAGTGCTGGCCGACCACCTCAACCTCACACGTCAGACCTGGTGCCCGGCTCAACCGGGCGTCACCGGTCAGCAGTGGCGCGTTGAGCGCTGTTGCCAAAGCGACGTAAGACGCGTCGTAGTAAGTGATCGTTTTTCGCAGCTCCCAGGCGGTGTCTCCGAGGGGACCCGCCGCCGGATATCGCAGACTGATTAGGTGGCGCGCTGCTTTGAGGCTCGTCGCCGCAACTTCTGACGTGATCTTGCCTGCCAGCTCACGTCGTCGAAGCGCCTGCCCCACCTCGTAGTCGACCAGTTGCGGCGCATGGCAAATAGCCGCCCCGAGCCGGTCCAACAGCGCGTCCGCCGCCGGACCGGTTGCCGTGGTCGCGTAGACGAACACCGAAGCATCAACAACAAGATCAGTCATTTCGGCCGGCCTCCACATCCGCCACGATGTCTGCCATCGTCGTCGGCCGTCCCTCCCTGGCCAGGACCGCCCGGATCGCGGCCATGACGTCGTTCTTGGTCGGCTGTGCGGCCAATGCGATCACCTGGTCGCGCATGTACGCCTGGATGGACTGACCAGCGGCACGCGCCCTCAGTCGGATCGTCTCGTACGCGTCTTCCGGGATGTCGCGGATCTGGATGGTCGCCACCACGTCAGGGTAGCGCTGATTCAGCGCTGTTGCGCTGATTGCCATGCTCATCTGTCTGTTCCTCAAGGTTCGAGGACAAGCCGGAGAGCGGTCGGGCCAGTCGGGCCTCGATCTCATTCAGCATCTCGTCGGATGTCCGCTGTGACGCCAGCGCGATCAGGTGGCCGCGGACGTAGTCCTCGACGGACTGGCCGGCGGCCTGGGCCTTGGCCTGGATCGTGTCGTTGACCCGAGGTGGCAACCCGAGCAGGCGCATGATCGTCACGAGCACAGGGTAGCGGACGGTCACCTGGTGTAGTCGCGGAACCCCTGGCCGGTCTTGCGGCCGAGGCGGCCGGCGGTGACGAGGTGCTCCAGCAGGGGAGCGGGGGCGAAGCCGGCTTCGCGGAACTCCAGGTACAGGGTGCGTTCGATGGCCAGGGAGACGTCGAGGCCGACGACGTCGAGCAGCTCGAAGGGCCCCATGGGCAGGCCGCAGCCGACCTTCATGGCGGTGTCGATGTCGTCGGCCTCGGCGTAGTGGGCCTCGAGCATCTTCACGGCGTCGTTGAGGTACGGGAAAAGCAGCGCGTTGACGATGAAACCGGCGCGGTCGCCACAGTGCACGGGCTCCTTGCGCAGCCGGCTGCAGACGGCGTGCGCGGTGGCGACGACGTCGGGGGACGTGGCGATGGTGGAGACGATCTCCACCAGCTTCATCACCTGGGCCGGGTTGAAGAAGTGCAGCCCGACCACGTCGTCGGGCCGCGAGGTGGCGGCGGCGCATTCGATGACCGGCAACGAAGACGTGGTGGTGGCGAGCACGGCGCCGGGCTTGCAGACCTCGTCCAGCGCCCCGAAAACGGCCTGCTTCACCGAAAGCTCCTCGGCGACGGCCTCGATCACCAGGTCGCAGTCGGCCAGGGCCTCGAAGTCGACGGTGGTGTGGATACGGGTCAGCGCCGCGTCCCGGTCGGCCTCGGCCAGCTTGCCGCGCACGACGGCCTTGTCGAGCGACTTGCGGATCTTGCCGACGGCGGCCTCGGCCTTGTCCACGCCGCGAGCCCGCAGCACGACGTCGTGCCCGGCCTTGGCGAAGACCTCGACGATGCCGGTGGCCATGGTGCCGGTGCCGATCACGCCGACCCGGTGCACCTCCCGCGGGGAGCCGCCGATCGTGGCCGACACGGCGGAATCCCTGACGACAACCGGGGAATCGGGGGCCTCGTAGGTGTAGAAGCCGCGCCCGGACTTCCGGCCGAGCAGCCCGGCGGTGATCATCTGCTTGAGGATGGGGGCCGGCGCGTGCAGGCGGTTGCGGGACTGGTGGTACATCGTGTCGAGGATCTCGTACGCGGTGTCCAGACCGATCAGGTCCAGCAGCGCCAACGGTCCCATCGGGTAGCCGCAGCCGTAGCGCATCGCGGCGTCGAGGTCTTCCCTTGTGGCGTAACGACTCTCGTACATCCGCACGGCGTGGTTGAGGTAGCCGAACAGCAGCGCGTTGGCGATGAAGCCGGCCCGGTCGCCGATCACCACCGGCGTTTTGCCCAACCCGTCGAGGAAAGCCACCGCGTCGTCGACGACGTCGTGCTCGGTGACGACGGTGCGCACCACCTCCACCAGCTTGAGCACCGGCGTGGGGTTGAAGAAGTGCAGCCCCAGCACCTTGCCCGGCCGCCCGGTGTGCACGCTGATCTCGGTGATGGACAGCGAGGAGGTGTTGGACGCCAGGATCACCTCGGGCCGCACGATCTTGTCCAGCTGGTTGAAGATCTCCGCCTTGAGGGCCAGGTTCTCGGGCACGGCCTCGATCACCAGGTCGACCTCGGACAGCGCAGAAAGGCTTGTGGCGCAAGAGATCCGGCCCAGCAGCTCGGCCCGGCCGGCCTCGTCGAGCTTGCCGCCGCTGACCGCGCGGGCGGTGCTGTGCTCGATGTGCCCGCGTCCCTTGGCGATCGCGGCCTCGTCCACCTCGACCGCCACCACCCGTAGCCCGCTGCGCGCGCACACCTCCGCGATGCCGGCGCCCATGGTGCCCAGACCAACGATTCCAACAGCGTTGATTCTCGACCCTGCAAGCAGGTCTTCGGGTGCGATTTCACGCGTCACGGCGGACCTCCGGCGCTCGTCGAAGCGGCGTCACTGGCTTGCTACGCGTCAGTAACATCCGAGCTTGGCGGAGATACTGCCATGGCGCGACCGCTCATCCGGGTGAGCTTCGCCACCGAATCGTGCAAGTTGGGGCCGGCGCCGGGACCGCGCCACCCAGGATCGACACGTCCCGGCGCCGACGTTCTCAGGCCGACAAGACGGCGGACACGATGATGTTGTCCACGTAGTTGCCGCTCGACTTGTCGAACGCGCCGCCGCAGGTGATCAGCCGCAGCTCGCGCTGGTTGGACGGCCCGTACACGGCCTGCGTGGGGAACTGGTTCTTGGGCACCTGCTGGACCTGGCGCACCACGAAGCTCAGCACCTGGCCGCTCTGCTCGGTCACCTTGGCCACGTCTCCGGGCTTGAGGTCGCGCAGCTTGTTGAAGACGCCGAGCTGGCCGCCGCCGTCCACGTGCCCGAGGATCACCGCCCGGCCGAGCTCGCCCGGCCGCGCGCCGAACTTGTACCAGCCGGCCTGAAGCGGCTGGCTGACCGGCGGCACCTCGACGGTCTTGTCGGCGTTCAGTCCAAGTTGGACCAACGAGGAGTGAGCGTTGATCGCGTCCACGTCCACCCGCACCGGCAGGCTGGGCCGGGTCCCGTTGTCGGCCGGCGGCACGGGGGCCTGCTGGGCCGATGACGACGGGGCGACATTGGTCGGCTGGCTGCTCGTCCCGCCCGCCACCGTCGACGTCAACGCCGTGTTCTGGGGCGAGCCGGAGTGGATGATCCCGAACGCGAAAGCGGTCAGCGCGACCACCACGGCCAGCGACCCGGCGACGATGTACGCCGTGCGCCGGTTGGGCGGTCCCCCGTCCCGACCGGGACGGGGGATGTGCAGTGTCGGCTCCATGCCCCGCCCTCAGCCGCGCTGGGCGACGGCGGCGGCGAGCCGGCGGCGGCGGGTCACCGCGACGCCGACGCCGGTGCCGGCGATCAGCACGATGCCGCCGAGCTCGGCCAGTCCGAGCAGCCCGGAACCGGTGTCGGACGGGCCTTCGCCACCGGTCTGGGGCGCGCCGCTGGGGTAGACCATGGTGGTCGAAGTGTCCACAGTGGTCGATGTCGTGGTGTTGGTGGTCGTGGTCCGGCTGGTGGTGGTGCCGCCCCCGCCGCCACCGCCGCGGTTGCCGTTGTCCACGTCGATGGACACGGAGATCTTCTGGTCGCCGCAGCGGAAGGAGATGTCGAACCGGCCCGACTTCACGTCGCTGCGCACCCGGGCGGTGGCCTGGAGGTTGAAGTCGTTGCGGTTGGTCTTGATCCATTCCTTGACGTTGTCGAGCGCGGCCGAGACGGCGATGTCGGCCCGGTTGGAGTTGCACTTGGCGTCCAGCTTGATCACGTCGCCGCCGTGGTAGGAACGCTGGGACGGCTCGATCTTCAGCGAGGCGTCGCCGTTGTTCTTGGTGCTGCCGGAGTCGGCGTACGCGACCGGCGCTGCCGCTACCAGCGCGAACGCGGCGAGCGCCGCACCCGCGACGACCACCCGAGTGACAACCATGAGCAGTCCTTCCTGAAAAGCACTGAGCCGGCCGGTCGGTCGAGCTGACAGTGACGATCGCCGCCAACTACGCCGCGAGCCGCTCGGACGGTTCAGTGCTTTCGGACTACTCCTCGAACTCGATCTCCACGAGCTTGCCGATCCGGCGCAGCGCCTCGGCCGCGTCCGGCCCGTCGGCCACCACCTTGATCGTGTCACCGCCGCGGGCCGACAGGCCCATCAGCGCCAGCACGCTGCGGGCGTCGGCCTGCTGACCGTTGTGGTAGACGGTCACGTCGGCCTTGAGGCTGGCAATAGTGCGCACCAGCAACGCCGCCGGCCGCGCGTGCAGGCCGACCTCGTTGCGCAGCACCATTTCGACAGATTCGCCATCGGCCGGCGCGGCCTGCTCGCCGAACTCCGGCGGCCGCTCGCCGGCCGCCCGGGCCACGGCGGCGAGGTCGCCTCCGCCCTGCGCGGCGACGGCCGCGGCGACCGCGCCCTCCACCACCGGGGCGTCCACCACGGTCGCGTTCAACGGATTCCCGTGCGACTCAACGGCCAGGTCGGCGATCATCCGGGCGCTGCCCAGGTCGTAGAGCAGCACCGCGCCGTCGCCGGAATCGGCCCGCTCCAACGCGGTCAGCACCTTGTCGAAATCGGTTCCGAGCGTGCCGTCCTCCATGCCGCCGGCGGCCCGGATGGTCACGTCCGGGGCCATCTGCCCGGCCAGTTCGGCCACTCCCTCGGCCAGCCGCACGCTGTGCGAGACGATCACCAGCCCGACGGTCATGACCCGGCCGCCGAATCGGCCAGCGACCGCAGCAGCAGCGCCGTGGAGCGGGCGCCCGGATCCAGGTGCCCGGCCGAGCGCTCGCCGAGATAGGACGCGCGTCCCTTCCTTGCCACCAACGGAATCGTCGATTCCGCGCCGGCCTCGGCCGCGGTGGCGGCGGCCGCCAGCACTTCGGCCACCGACTTGTCCCGCACGGCTTCGGCGGCCTCGACCGCCGGCCGCAAGGCGTCGACCATGGTCTTGTCGCCGACTTCCGCCTTGCCGCGCGCGACAATGCCGTCCAGCGCGGCCCGCAGCGCTGCGGCAACCGAGGCTCCGTCGACTTCCTCCAGGCCCGTCGCCGCGCGCAGGAAAGCCGTGCCGTACAACGGTCCCGACGCTCCCCCGACCTTGGAGATCAGCGTCTTGGCCACCAGCTTCAGCACCGCCGCCGGACTCTCCACTTCGGACGAATCCAGGGCCGAGGTCACGAAGTCGAAGCCCCGCTTGAGGTTCTCGCCATGGTCGCCGTCGCCGATCACCCGGTCCAGGTCGACCAGCTCGTCCCGGTGCTCGGCGACCACGGCCGCCATCGCCCGCACCGCCGACGCCACATCCGTTGTCGAGCAGCCCATCGTCACATCCCCCACCGCAGCGCCGCGGTGCGCACGGGCGCGTCCCACAGCTCGGTCAACTCGTCGTCCAGCTTCAGCAGCGTCACGCTCATGCCCTGCATCTCCAGACTGGTCACGTACGGGCCGACGAGTCGGCGTTCCACCACGATCCCCTTCTCCGCCAACAGCTTCTCGGCGATGCCGTGGGCCAGGTACAGCTCGACCAGCGGCGTGCCGCCCATCGAGTTGGTGAACAGCAGCACCCGGTCGCCCGCGGCGAACGGCAGGTCCTCCAGCACCGGTTCGAGCAGCCGGCGCACCAACTCGTCGGCCGGCTCCATCGTCCGCCGCTCCCGGCCGGGCTCGCCGTGGATGCCGATGCCCAGCTCGTACTCGTCCTCGGCCAGCTCGAAACTCGGCTGCCCGACATGCGGCACCGTGCACGCGGTCAGCGCCAGCCCGAGCGACCGGACTCCGGCGACCACCTTGCGCGCCAACGCCTCGCAGCGATCGAGGTCCGCGCCCTGCTCCGCCGCCGCGCCGACGATCTTCTCCAGCAGCAGCGTGCCGGCCACGCCGCGGCGGCCGGCGGTGTAGAGCGAGTCCTTCACGGCCACGTCGTCGTCGATCACGACCGTGCGCACGTCCACGTCGTCCATGGCGATGAGCTCGGCCGCGGTCTCGAAGTTCAGCACGTCACCGGTGTAGTTCTTGACGATCAGCAACACCCCGGCCCCGCCGTTGACCTGTTCGGCCGCCGCCTGCACCTGATCCGGCGTCGGCGAAGTGAACACCGCGCCCGGGCACGCGGCGTCGAGCATGCCCGGGCCGACGAAGCCGCCGTGCATCGGCTCATGGCCGGACCCGCCGCCGGAGATGATCGCCACCTTGCCCGCCACCGGCGCGTCGGCCCGCCAGATCGCCGCCGGATCCCGTTGCGCCTTCAGCAGGTCCGGATGGGCCAAGGCGATGCCCCGCAAGGCCTCGTCGACCACTGTGGACGGATCGTTGATGATCTTCTTCATCAGGCTGTCCCCTCGCTGCGGCAACCATCCGGCCCGCTCTTCCTACCCCCGCGAACACGTCACACGCCAGCCACGAAATTGCAAGGGTAGGCTCACCTAATATGAGAGCCAAGGGAATCGCCGCGTCGCTGGCGGCCGCACTCCTGATGACCGCCTGCGGACAGGCGCCGTCCACCGACGGCCGTTCCGAGGTGGCGCAGGGCGGCCCCGGCTTCCTCGACGCCGGCGCCCGCACCGCCAAGTACGGGACGGACGCGCTGCCCGGCGTGTTCCCGCGCACCATCACGCACGCCATGGGCAAGACCACGCTGGAGCACAAGCCGACCCGGGTCGTCGTGCTCGACACCGGCGAGCTGGACAACGTGGTGGCGCTCGGCGTGCGGCCCGTCGGCGTGGCCTTCCCCGACGGCTCCCCCGACATGCCCTCCTACATCGGCGACAAGGCCGGCAAGCCGGCCAACGTGGGCAGCACCAACACCCTCAACCTGGAGGCCATCGCCGCGCTCAAGCCCGACCTGATCCTCGGCTCCAAGCTGCGCGCCGAGAAGCAGTACCCGCTGCTGGCCAAGATCGCGCCCACGGTGTTCTCCGAACGTCCCGGCTACCCGTGGAAGAGCGACTTCCGGCTCAACTCCGCCGCACTGGGCCAGACCGACCAGGCCGACCAGCTCATCTCCGACTACGAGACGGCCGCCCGCCAGCTGGGCGCGGACGCGCTGGCCAAGCTGGGCAAGCTGCCGGTGATCTCCATGCTGCGCTTCATGCCCGGCCGGATCCGGCTCTACGCCGCGAAGTCGTTCATCGGCACCGTGCTGGCCGACACCGGCCTGCCGGTCACCGAGTCCGGCAGGGTCGACGACCTGGCCGTGGAGGTCGGCGCCGAGCAGATCGGCAAGGCCGACGCCGACTGGATCCTCTACGGCACCTACGGCGACCCCGGCAAAACCGCCCAGGCCGGCGTGCTCGGCGGCCCGCTGTGGCCGACGCTGACCGCCGTGAAGTCCGGCCACGCCAAGCCCGTCGCCGACGAGACCTGGTACCTCGGCCTCGGCGTGCTGGCCGCCAACGCCGTCCTCACCGACCTCCGCACCACCCTCGGCGCCTGATTTTTTGTGTCATGAAGGGCCCCATACTGACGTTGAGCGTCAGTATGGGGCCCTTCATGACGTCAAAACGGGGTCACTTGCGGCCGTAGCGGAGTTTGACGATGGTCAGGAGTTGGCGGACGGTGCCGCCGCCGCGGGTGAAGGACATGGGGTTGAGCAGCGCCTTGAACTTGCGGCGGGCCACCGCCTGGGGGCGGGCGAACTCGCGCAGGCCGTCCTCGCCGTGGATGCGGCCGAAGCCGGAGTCGCCGACGCCGCCGAAGGGCAGCGACGGGATGGCCGCGAACGCCACCACGCCATTGATCGACACCATGCCGGCCCGCAGCCGGCGGGCCAGCTGCTCGCCGCGGGTCTTGGAGAAAATGGTGCCGCCGAGGCCGTACTTGCCGGCGTTGGCCAGCCGGATCGCCTCGTCCACGTCGCGTACTCGGTTGATGGTGATGGTCGGCCCGAAGGTCTCCTCGGTGATCGCCGTCGAGTCCTCGGGCACGTCGGCCAGCACGACCGGCTCGACGAACGGCGGCCGCACCGACTCGACCCCGCCGACCAGGGCCTTCGCGCCCCGGTCGAGGGCGTCCTGCACGTGCCCGCGAATGATGTCGACCTGCGAGGGCATGGTGATCGGCCCGAGGTCGGCCCCGGGGTCGCCGCCCGGCCGCAGCTTGACGGCCAGCTTGCGCACGTGGGCGGTGAACTCGTCGGCCACGTCCTCGTGCACGTACACGCGCTCGACGCCGATGCAGGTCTGCCCGGCGTTGGACATCGCGCCCCACACCGCCGCGTCGGCGGCCAGCGCCACGTCGGCGTCGTAGTCGACGATCAGCGCGTCCTTGCCGCCGCACTCCACCAGGACCGGCGTCAGCGTCTCGGCGCACGTCGCCATCACGCGCTTGCCGGTGGCGGTGGACCCGGTGAAGGCCAGCTTGTCCACGCCGGACCGGCACAGCGCGGCCCCGGTCTCACCGAAGCCGGTGACCACGCTCAGCACCGGGTGCTCGGGCACGATCTCGGCCAGGGTGTCGGACAGCCAGGTGCCGACGCCGGGCGTCAGCTCCGAGGGCTTGAACACGACGGTGTTGCCGGCTGCGAGCGCGTAGGCGATGGACCCCATCGGTGTGAACGCCGGGTAGTTCCACGGCCCGATCACGCCGACCACGCCGACCGGCAGGTACTCCAGAGTGGCGGCCTGGTTAGACATCAGCAGCCCGGCCGACACGCGGCGCTTGCGCAGCACCCGCTCGGCGTTGCGGGCGGCCCAGTGCAGGTGGTCGATGACCAGCACCATCTCCAGCTTGGCGTCCGCGGCCGGCTTGCCGGTCTCGGCGCTGATCAGCCCGGCCGCCTCGTCCAGCCGCTTTACCAGCAGCCGCCGCCAGGCGTCCAGCCGTTCCTTGCGGCCGTCGAAGCCCAGTTCCTGCCACCAGTTGGCGGCCCGCCGGGCCTGCGCCACGGCGTCGGTGACCTGTTTGGCGTCGTGGATCGGGTGGTGGGCGACGACCTCTCCCGTGCGCGGGTCCAGCGAGGCGAACCGCCCGTCACCCGACGTGGTCACCGCACGGCTCTCCGGCGCTGTCTGAGTCATCGACCCTCCCGACATTGGGCACTCAGCTTTGTTACTGAAGAGTACGCAAGTGGACCCGTCCTCGTCAGCACCCATTCTCCCGGGCTGGTCGCGCCGCCGTGCGGGTGAATCAGGACTTGGGCAGCTTCGCCGCGACGATCTTGCCCGCGGCGACGGCGTGACCGCAGGTGTCGACCCCCGGCGTCTTCTGCCCGTTGCCCACGTAGACCGTGACGACCTCGCCGCGGTCGCCGGACAGCGGACGGTCGGCCCACTGCACCGTGCACGACGGGTAGGAGGTCGAGCTGTCGGACTGGTAGCCGGTGACGCCGCCCAGGTCGACCGGCGTCGGCGGCTTGTCGAAGCCGGGCACCGCCGGGTTCCCGCTGATCTTGGTCGAGACCTCCAGGGTCATCCCGTTCTGCCGCCACGCGCAGTCGTGCAGCGACTCGGAGTCCAGCCGGGCCTGCGGGCCGACCAGGGAAGCGATCGTCGCCGGGTCGACCAGGCCGCACGGATCGATGGGCGCCATCACGCTGCCGCCGGCCGGCAGTTGCGGCGGGGCGGTGCGGATCCGGGCGATCACCGCGGTCAGCGCCCGCTGCCCGATGCCGCACGGGTCGCTGCCCTTGGCGTCGACCCGGACGACGACGGCCCGGCTCGGCGAGGCCTGGGTGACGGCCTTGTCGGTGCAGCTCGCGTCCTGCTTGGCCTCAAGCACCCGCAGGCCGGCCAGGGCGATCGAGTCGTGGTCCAACTCCGGCACCGCGTCGCCGAGCGTGAGCGAGATCGTCGCCTGCTGTCCGTTTATCGACACCGTCGCGTGGCACCCCTGGAACGGATCGCCGGAAGGCTGGCCGCTGGGTGCGCCGAGATCGCCGAGCAACCTGGTGTCCAGCAGTCCGCACGGGTCGACCGCGCGCAGCTTGGCCTCGGTGAGCGCCGGGTCCACCGGCCCCGTGTCGGCCCCGCTGCTGGGGGCGGCGACGGTGGTTCGCGCGGACACGGACCGGGTGGTGTCGACGCCGGATGAACAGGCCGTGAGCACGGCCGCGGCCGCGAACACGGCGCAGGCGAGGCGGAGCACGGGTGCACCGTAGCGACCTGCGGCGATCCGTGTGACGTGAATCCCGTGATCGGTCTCACCGAGAGTTTCGGGAACGATTCAGAAGATCATCACGTCATACCAGATGCAAGGACAGCAAGAGAGACCCGGAAGGGGGACTGAAGTGATCAAGGTTCTGCGCAAGCAGGCCCGCAAGGCGGCTCGCCGGTTCGACGCTTGGACCGTGGAGGCGTTCAACCCGGTGTTCCCGCACCGGCGCAGCGGCCGGCGCTGAGGATCTCAGCACCGACCGCCGGTAGGTAGATCAGTTCTCGCCGACGCCAGTGGCGTCGTCGGCGGGCTCGGTCTCCGTCGCCACCACGATGGGACGCAGCCGGGCCCACAGGGCGAACGCGAGGCCCACCACGAGCATCACCACCCCGCCCCAGAGGTTGATGTTGATGCCGTCGGACTTGTCCAGGCCGGCCTGACTGGTGAAGGCCAGGCCCATCACGGTCAGCACCACGCCGTAGACGACGAACAGCAGGGCCAGCACGTAGCGGAGGTCGAACAGCCCCGCGCGCTGCTTGTTCACAGGTTCGCTCATCGGAGTTTGCCCTCCCTCACCAGAAGATGATGTTCAGAACGGCCGCCAGCACCAGGACGCCGACGCCCAGCACGACCGGCTTGCGGTACCAGCCGGCGTTCTCGCCGGTGTCGGAGTGCTTGAGGCTGTCGCGCGGCGTCAGCGACCACACAAGGCCCACCAGCTCGGAGTCCGGCTTGGGCGCGGTCACCAGCGTGACCAGCACGCTGATCACGACGTCCATGATGAACGCCGCGCTGGCCGCCACGAAGCTGGCGCCCTGCCCGGACAGCGTCAGCGCGCCGGTCCGGTTGAGGACGTCGATCGTGACCGCGGACAGGGTGCCGACGATCAGGCCGACACCGCCGGCCATCGGCGTCATGCGCTTCCAGAACATGCCCAGCAGGAAGGTCGCGAACAGCGGCGCGTTGAAGAAGCCGAACAACGTCTGGAGGTAGTCCATGATGTTGTTGAACTGCCCGGCGATGAACGCGGTGCCGATCGCGATGACGCAGCCGACGATGGTGATCGTGCGGCCGACCCGCAGGTAGTACTCGTCCGGCTTGTTCTTGACGACGTAGGTCTGCCACAGGTCGTAGGTGAAGACCGTGTTGAACGAGCTGACGCTGGCCGCCATGCCGGCCATGAACGCCGCGACCAGGCCGGTGATGGCCACGCCCAGCATGCCGTTGGGCAGCAGGTCGCGAATCAGCAGCTCGATGGTGTTGTTGTAGGTGACGCCGTTCTGCAGCGTGCCGCCGCTGGCCTTGAACGCGGCCAGCTCCGGCGAGATCACCGCGGCGATCATGCCCGGGATGAAGATCAGCAGCACGATCAGCGTCTTCGGGTACGCGCCGATCAGCGGCGTGCGCCGGGCCGCCGACATGCTCTTGGCCGACAGCGCCCGCTGCACCTCGGCGAAGTTCGTGGTCCAGTAGCCGAAGGACAGTACGAAGCCGAGGCCGAACACCAGGCCGATGACCGAGAGCACGCCGTTGGAGATGCCGGTCAGGTTGGAGCCGGGCCAGGAGTGCAGCTCGGCGGCGGCGTCGGAGTTGGCCGCGGTGATCTTGGCGACCAGGCCGTTCCAGCCGCCCACCTTGTAGAGGCCGACGATGGTCAGCGGCAGCAGCATCGCCACGATCACGAAGAACTGCATGACCTCGTTGTAGATGGCCGCCGACAGGCCGCCCAGCGTGGTGTAGGCCAGCACGACCGCGGCCGCGACGATGATCGCCACCCAGGTCGGCCAGCCCAGCAGCAGATTGATCACGGTGGCCAGCGCGAACAGGTTGACGCCGGCGATGAGCACCTGGGCCAGCGCGAAGCTGAGGCTGTTGACCAGGTGCGCGAAGCGGCCGAACCGCCGGAGCAGGAACTCCGGCACGCTTCGCACCTTGGAGCCGTAGTAGAAGGGCATCATCACCAGGCCGAGGAAGACCATGGCCGGGATGGCGCCGATCCAGTAGTAGTGCACCGTCGGCACGCCGTACTGCGCGCCGTTGGCGGTCATGCCGAAGATCTCGACGGCGCCCAGGTTCGCCGAGATGAAGGCCAGGCCCGTGACCCAGGCCGGCATCGACCGGCCGGACAGGAAGAAGTCCAGGCTGGAGGACACCGAGCGGCGGGCCAGCGCGCCGATGCCCAGCACCAGGACGAAGTAGAAGCCGAGTAGGACGTAGTCCACGGGTCCGGCGTCCAGCCGGAGGTTCGCGTCCGCAAGGACGGTCACCGGCCCCACCTCCACACATCGAACAGCACCGAACAGCATTCACCACCATGTGGCGGAAGCGAACGTTACCGCACAGTCATGGGGCGGTGAACAGGTCGAAACCCAGCTGTTGTTTTTGTTGGAAAGTCACACTAATTGACCATGGGTGGAGCCGCACGGCGACACCCGGTCACGAGTCGATCACAGCTCGCGCCGGACCAGCTCCGCGACCTGGTCAAGATCGCTCCGCGTAGCCGGGTGGACCGTGCCGTGCAGGTGGAAGCCGTCCCCGACCATGCGCGGGATCACATGCAGGTGCACGTGGAACACCGACTGGCCGGCCGCCGCGCCGTCACACACCAGCAGGTTGATCCCGTCCGGCCGCAGGCTCAGCCGGACGGCCGCCGCCAGCCGCTGGGCCAGCGGGAACATCAGGGCGCCGGTCGCCTCCGGCAGCTCGGCCAGGGTGGTCGCGTGCCGCTTGGGCACCACGAGCAGGTGGCCCCGGTTGACCGGCATCAGGTCGCAGAACGCGATCAGGTCCTCGTCCTCGTGCACCACGCTGGCCGGCGCGGTACCGGACACAATGGCGCAGAACACGCAATTCCGGTCCAATTTGGACACCCCCACGGCAGTGACAGACTGGTTGCCGTGCCGGAGCCTCTCACGCTGGTCACCGCCCTCACGTCGTGGACGGCCGACCCGGTGTCCCTGCTGGTGATCGTGCTGCTCGGCGGCTGGTACGGGCTGTCAGCCCGCCGCCTGGGCCGCTGGCCGCGCGCCCGGACGATCGCCTTCTACGGCGCGGGGCTGGGCGTCTACGCCATCGCCACCCTGTCCAGCATCGGCGTCTACGCCGACACCCTGTTCTTCATGCGGGCTGCGCAGATCATCCTGCTGCTCATGGTGGCTCCGCTCGGCCTGGCGCTGGGCGCCCCGTTCACCCTGCTCCGCGACACCGGGCCGGCGTGGCTCGTCGCCCGGCTGCGTTCCTTGCTGCACGGGCCTTTCGGCAAGGTCATCGCCTTCCCCGCCACCGCCTCCGCGCTGCTCATCGCCACGCCTTGGCTGCTGTACTTCACGTCCTGGTACCCCACCGTGCTGCGTAACGGCGTCGTCGACGAGCTCACCCGGCTGGCCCTGCTGCTGATCGGTCTTGTTTACTTTTGGAGCCGCTTGCAGCTGGACCCCGTGCCGCGGCGCTTCCACCACCTCGTGTCCGTGTGGATCACCCTCGCCGAGGTCGTCTGCGACGCCGCGCTGGGCCTGACCCTCTGGTTCTCCGGCCACATCGTCGCCGAGTCCTACTACCAGGCCCTGGGCCGCACCTGGGGCCCCGACCTCCGCCTCGACCAGACCTTCGGCGCCGGCGTGCTCTGGATCGTCGGCGACCTCGCCGGCCTGCCGTTCCTCGGCGCCCTGGTCAACCGCATGACCAAGGAGGACGCCAAGCAGGCCAAGGAAATCGACCGCGTCCTGGACGAGCGGGAAGAGGCGGGCGAGGACTCCACCCGCCCCTGGTGGGAGTCGGACCCCACGCTCTCCGAACGCTTCCGCCGCGGCTGACCCGGGTCGTACGCCCGCTTTTCCTTCTGTCGCGCGGGGTTGCCGCCCGGCGGGGGGAATCACTCTGGGCGGGAACCCCACGCGAGCCGCCGGTCAGCCAGGGTTGTTCACCGCCTGCTCGGCGTCGGCCAGAAAGCTCTTGTAGGCGCCGTTCTCCCAGGTGGACCACTGGTCCCATGCGGTGCCCTCGCTGGAGATCTCGTAGGCCGCCTTGGCGTTCTCGACCGGATCGAAGGCCTGCTGCTCGCTGACCTCGGGATGCCAGTAGTCGTTGATCTGCCACAGGCCGCGGTCCCGGGTGCAGTTCTCGTTGACCAGCAACGCTTTCGTGAAGCCGCTGCTCTCGGCCAGCGCCACCGCCACCGCGTTCACCAGGCCGTCGCCGGTGAACCCGGTGTCCTTGGCCAACTTCGCCAGCTGCTTGGCCGACAGCTGGTCCCCCTCGGTCCTGCTGACCGACTGGCACGTCTTGTGTTCCACCGGCGCCGAGGCCTGCACCGAGGCCGACGGGGCCGCGGCCCCCGGCACCATGCCGGCCAGCACCGACGCCGCCGCGATCGCGACCAGCCGGGACAGCGCTTCAACCACCTGGAGCTCCGAACTGCCGAGGAGGAAACGGGAACACATCCAGCTATGCCACCGCTTCGCCGGCCCCGCCAGCATCCTGTCCCGATTCGGACGGAATCCCCCGACCACGCAACCGAATCGACTGGACCACCTAGTGCATGAGTCCCGGTTGCTCCGTCTCACAATTGTCGCACAACCACGACTTCCGGCACGACGTCCGGGCACGACGTCCGGGTCACTTCAACTCGAGCCGCATCCCCACTCGCTGCCCCTCGGCCAGATCCCGGCCGGTCAACCGCACCTCGGTGCGCCCATCGGCCCCCGGTCGCACGGCCAGCGCGACCCGTTCGTCATCGTCGGCGAACCCGATCGGATCGAAATACGCCGTCTTGCCGGCCGGCAACTCGACGACGTACTCCAACTCGGCCATCGGCGGACCCACAGTCACACAGAAATCGTCCGGCAGTCGATCGACCGTCAACGGCCGGCACCGACCGGGCCACTGCACGTCGACGAATACGGCGACCTCGTCACCGAAGGCCAGCGGCCGCCGAAAATGCGCCCACACCTCCAGCACGCCGTCTTCGCGCCACCAGGTCCGCTCCACGGCGTGCACCTCGCGATGACCTGCCGCCTCCGTCACCCGGGCCTTCGCGATGACCTTGTCGCGATAACGCTTGGGCTGGTTCCACCCTGGGCCCAGCTTGAGGCGGAAGAACGGAAGGCCATCGCGATCCGATGCCACCCGAATAGCGATGAACGACCGAGTGTCGCCGTTGCCCTCGACCGTCATCCTCTGCCGCCAGGTCACGACCCGCCAGTACGGTCCGGCGGACAACACTTCCAGGCAGGCACACCGGAACAGATCCTCGACCGCAGCACAGCGACGACGCCAGTACCGCCTGCTCGCGGCCAACAGCAGAAACATCCCCAAGGCCACCAGCGACACGGCGACGATCGTGGCCGCCTTGATCGAGTCGTTTCCGAGCACGGCGCCGAGCAGCGCGCCAAAGCCAAGAATGCCCAGCGCGCCTTGAAGCACGCCGGCCGCACCGGTGTCGGCGAGGTAGTCGTCCAGCCACGTGACAAAGCTGCGCAGCATCGGGACCTCCCTGAGCCGGTGGAACTCAAGTAGGCCGCGAATCCGCACAAGCCACTGGAAAAGGCACCTGATCGGCTCAGCGCCGCCGGACAGGCGTCGCTCCAGGTGGTGATGCGAGAGAACGGTCAGGCCCGATGCCGAGATCAGCCTGGCCGCGGGCAGGCTTGGCGGCCGCCTGCTCCGTGAGCGGCGCGGGGCCAAGGGAGATCATCGCCGCATCTCGGCGAGGGGGTCCACATCAGCGGCGGTGGCGGCGGCGTGGTCGGTGGAAATGCTGAGGTCCCGCCATTTCGCGTCCTCGGCGGCCCGGGCCTGCGCGGCCAGTTCGGCGTAGCGCACGGCATCGCTGCCCAGCAGCAGTCGGACCGGGGGCTCGGGCAGATCGGCCACCTGGAGCACCACCTGGGCCACCTTCGCGGGATCGCCGGCGGGCAGCAGATCCGTGCCGCCGAACATGGCGGCCAGGGCGCCGACGGTTTGCTGGTACGGCGGGCTGATCGGCGGCACGGCCATCGAGGAGCCGGCCCAGTCGGTGCGCATGCCGCCGGGCTCCAGCACCGTCACCTTGATCCCCAGCGGCGCGACCTCCTGGGCCAGCACCTCGGAGAAGCCGCCGACGGCCCATTTCGCGGCCTGGTAAGCGGAAAGTCCCGGCGTCGCGGTTCGTCCGCCGACCGAGGAGACCTGGATGACGTGGCCGCTGCCCTGCTCGCGCAGCACCGGCAGCGCCGCCTTGGTCACGTTGACCACGCCGAGCAGGTTGGTGTCCAACTGGGCCCGGAAGTCCGCGGCCGTGATGTCCTCGACCGAGGCCAGGTTGGCGTAGCCGGCGTTGTTGACCACGACGTCCAGCCGGCCGAAGGCCTCCACCGCCGCGCCGACCGCCCGCCGGGCCGCCTCGGCGTCGACGACGTCCAGCCCGATCGGCAGCACCTGGTCGCCATATCGCTCGACCAGATCGGCCTGCTGCTCCGGCCGCCGCGCGGTGGCCGCCACCCGGTGTCCGGCGGCCAGCGCCGCCAGCACGATTTCCCGGCCCAGGCCCCGGGAACTGCCCGTGACGAGGAAGACCTTCGCCATGATCGCTCCTTATTGAGTGAACGTTCATTTGACTCTGGCCAGGCTAGCCCCGACCGAAATCGCGCGTCAAGTGAACGTTCATTCAAGAGTGGCGGAGCTCACGACCGGAGCAACCGCACACCCCGAAGGAGCAGCGGAAACCGGCCGGGCCGGCAGCGGAGCGGGGTCGCGGTGATCCGATCGGCTATGCCTGTCCGGCACGGGTTTACGGCCGATCGGCGGCCGGGTATCTGATCCAATAGGGGGTCCCACGCGTATGGCTCGTTGTCCCTACCCGGTGAGGAGCCCATGGCCGACTACGGCATCGATGTCAGCGGCTACAACACGATCACCAACTGGTCGCAGGTCCGCGCCGGCGGCAACGCGTGGACCTGGGCCAAGGCCACCCAGGGCGACTACTACACGAATCCCTTGTTCGGCGGGCAGTTCGCCGGCTCGTCGGCGGCCGGGCTGATCACCGGGGCGTACCACTTCCCCGACCCGGGCGTCAGCGTCGCCGCCAACGTCGGCCACTTCGTCTCCGTGGCCGCCCCGCTCGGCTCGTTCGGCGACGGCGCCCTGCTGCCCATGCTCGACCTGGAGGACTCCCCCGCCGACGGGATCGCCTGGAACGCCGGCAACGTCAACAGTTTCGTGCCCGCGTTCCGGGACGCCCTCCGGGCCGCCACCGGCCAGGCCAAGCTGTGCGTGTACGCCCCGCAGAGCTGGTGGGCCGGCGGCATGCTGCGCCCCAACGACTGGGCCGACGCCGACGTCTACCTCTGCGCCGCCCGCTACGGGGTCGCCCCCGGCGACGTCGGCTGGTCGCATCCGCGCCTGGCCGTGCACCAGTACACCAACGCCGCGCCGACTCCCGGCTCGGCCCGCCCCACCGACCGCAGCGTCACCGTCGGCGCCTTCGACGCCGCCGCCCTGACCATCGGAGAGGACGACGAGATGGCTGGCTTCTGGTTCATCGGCAACGCCGACACCGGCGAGACCGCCCTGCTCTACCCCAACGGCGACTTCGTCGGCGTCGACGGCAGCAACTACAGCGCCGTCATCTCCGCCAACCGCATCCCCAAGCTCGACGTCCCCCAGAACGTCTGGAACGACATGGTCGGCCGCCGCAAGGCCGAACTCGACTACCTCGGCGGCGTCATCTCCGGCCGCCAGACCCAGAACAGCCAGTGACCCCGCCCTGATCAACCGGGCGGCGTCACCAACCGGAGGTGCGAAGACCGTCGTCCACAGTCCTGCTCGATCAGCCACGCCGCCTGCCGTCCCAACGCCGGCGCGAGCGCGGCCACCAGCCGCGCCCCCACCTCCCGTGCCAGCACAAGGTGCACCGCCGCGTTGAAGCCGTCGTCGAGGGCGACGTGCACCACGTGCTCGCTGATCTCGACCACACGGACCGTGGTGCGGGGCGACGAGACCTCCACGACCAGAGGCTTGCCGGTGACGGGGTCGACAAGGATCAGCACAAGAAGCCTCCTGAGTGAGCGCCGCGCCGCCGCGCGTCTCGTCAACGGACTCCACCGTGCGCCATCCCGAGCACTTATACAAGCAATCAGAGCAATTGCAATCGAATGTCCACCCGGTTGGTGGCCCCCTCCTCGCAAGCAAGCACGTTGAATGGGTGAGGACCGACCAGCGGCGTCGCCGCCCGACCGAGGAGACGTGTCCATGAAGCTGACCCACATCGCCACCGAGAGCGGAAAGTCCGGCTGCCCCTCCTTCTTCGCCACCGACCGCGGCACCTACGTGGTGCAGGGCTGGCGCATCGACGACGTCGAGGCCCTGGCCGCCCTCCACGAACGCGGTCTCCCCGACCACGAGACCGCCATCGAGATCCCGGCCGCGCTGGTGGCGCGGATCCGCGAGTCGGACTGATGGCGGAGCAGCTCGATCGGGCCGGCTTCCAGGCCCTGGTCAGCGGCTTCGAACGATCGGCGTGGCGGCTGGAGATCCAGGGCTGGTACGACGAGCCCGACGAAGGCGAGCTGCTCGCCCAGTGGCTTGCCGACGGTGATCCGGGCCCGACGCTCGTGTGGTTCGCGGACTGGCCGGCCTGGATCGCCGAGCAGGTTTGCGCCGGGCGGCGGTTCGAGCGCGTGCGCGTGCTGACCGACCCGCTCACCGACTACCTGCGGTGGCAGCTCGACGTCATCACCGAGCCGGCGATCGAGGCCGGCGAGGACATCCGCGTGCTTCCTGCGGCGACCGCCGCGACGCTCGAACTCGGCCCCTCGGACTTCTACGTGTTCGACGACCGCGCGGTCGCCGTGCTGGACTTCGACGACGGTCAGGTGACCGGAGCGCGATTGCTCGACGAGCCGGCCGAGCTCGCCGCCTTCCACGCAATTCGAGCAAGAGCGTGGGATCATGCCCTGCGACTCGGGGAGTACCGACGCGTCGAAACGTGATTGAGGGAACCGTGACCAGCTTCGAGGCCGCCCGGCTTGAGTTCGGCGACAAGATGCGTCGCATACGCGAGCAAGGCGGCCTTGACGGCAAGGACCTCGCCAGTCGCCTCGGCTGGCATCCGTCGAAGATCAGCAAAATCGAGCGCGGCAAGCAGACCGCCACCGACTCCGACCTGATCGACCTCCTCGACGCGCTTGCGGTGCCGGACGCCGATTCCGAGCAGCTGCGCCAAGAGCTGCGGGAACTACGGCTCAAGCAACTGACGTGGCGCCGGCAGCTGCGTGCCGGCCACCGCGACCGACAGCGGCAGGACCTCGTCGACGAACAGACCGCGACCCGGATCCGGATCATCGAACTCATGGCGGTGCCTGGCCCGCTCCAGACCGGTCGCTACGCGCGAGCCGTCTTCGCCACCCAGGCCGATCTGCTCGAAGTGCCCGCCAGCGACATCGACGAGGCGACCGCCGTGCGGATGCAACGGCAACAGGTGCTGTACGACGCGTCGAAGACGATCGACATCCTGGTGGCCGAGGCCGCGCTCGCGCACCCACCGTGCGCACCGGCGGAGATGGTGGAACAAGTCGACCGCCTCGTGTCGGCGACCAGTCTGCCGACCGTCCGATTTGGTCTGCTGCCGGCCTACCGGCCGCTTCCACACCTTCTGCCGCACGGGTTCTGGATCGTCGACGACGTCGTAAGCATCGAGAAGGTCACCGGCGAGGACCGCGAGACCGACCCGGAGCAGGTTGCCGTCTACGAGCGCCTCGCCGACCGCCTGTGGTCGGTCGCCCTCACCGGCGACGAGGCGCGAGCCGCGCTGCTGGCCATCGGCCGCCGCTGGGCCGAGCTGGCCCGGCACGGCCAGTGAGTCAGAAGAGGCGGAACTCGTCGGAATCGGTGCCCTTGAGGGCCTCGTAGTCGAGGGTGACGCAGCGGATGCCGCGGTCCTCGGCGAGGGTGCGGGCCTGGGGCTTGATCTGCTGGGCGGCGAAGACGCCCTTGACCGGGGCGAGCAGGGGGTCGCGGTTGAGCAGCTCGAGGTAGCGGGTGAGCTGCTCGACGCCGTCGATCTCGCCGCGGCGCTTGATCTCGACCGCGACGGAGACGCCGTCGGAGTCACGGCACATGAGGTCGACGGGGCCGATGGCGGTGGGGTACTCGCGGCGCACTAGGGACCAGCCGTCGCCGAGGGTGTGCACATGCTCGGCCAGCAGGACCTGGAGGTGGGCCTCGACGCCGTCCTTGACCAGGCCGGGCTCGATGCCGAGCTCGTGCTTGGAGTCGTGCATGATCTCCTCGATGGAGATCACCAGCTTCTCCCCGGCCTTGTTCTGCACGGTCCACACGCCCGGGTCCTCGATCAGCCAGCACGGCGGGCTCATCCAGTTCAGCGGCTTGTAGGCGCGGTCGTCGGAGTGCACCGACACCGAGCCGTCGGCCTTGATGAGCAGCAGCCGGTTGGCCATCGGCAGGTGGGCGGTCAGCCTGCCGACGTAGTCGACCTGGCACCGCGCGATCACAAGACGCACCCGGACGAAGGTACTGGGCGTGGGCGCTCCGGACGCCGCCGGGCCCCCGACAGGCGGCATGAGCTGGGCTCATGGGTAGCGTCGCCAGTCGTGTCTGTATCCACAACGTTGACGCGCCGCAAGCCGGTCGCGGCGCTGACCTCGGACGCCGAGCACTCCGGACTGCGCCGGAAAATGGGCCTGTTGCCGCTGGTGACGCTGTCCATCGGGGCCACCCTGGGCACCGGCATCTTCGTGGTGCTGGGCGAGGCGGCGCCGAAGGCGGGCCCGGCGGTGATCGTGTCGTTCGCCCTGGCCGCACTGGCGGCGCTGTTCTCGGCGCTGTCGTACGCGGAGCTGGCGGGCGCGGTGCCGGTGGCCGGCTCGGCCTACTCCTACGCGTACGCCACGCTCGGCGAGCTGGTGGCCTGGATCTGCGGCTGGTGCCTGCTGCTGGAGTACGGCGTCTCGATCGCGGCGGTGGCGGTGGGCTGGGGCGGGTACCTCAACGCCTTCCTCAAGGCCACGTTCGGCGTGACGCTGCCGGACACCGGCGGGGTCGACGTGCCGGCGGCGGTGGTGGTGCTGCTGGCCACGGTGGTGCTGCTGGGCGGCATCCGCGAGAGCGCGACGGTCACGGTGATCACGACGCTGCTCAAGGTGGCGGTGCTGGTCTTTTTCGTGGCGGTGGCGGTGTTCGCCTTCAACAGCAAGAACTTGACGCCGTTCGCGCCGATGGGGATCGCCGGCGTGGCGACCGGGGCGTCCTCGGTGTTCTTCTCCTTCGTCGGCTTCGACGCCGCCTCCACGGCCGGCGACGAGGCCCGCAACCCGCAGCGCGACCTGCCACGGGCGATCATGATCTCGCTCGGCGTGGTCACCGCGGCGTACGTGCTGGTGGCGCTGACCGCGATCGCCGCGGTCGGGGTGGACGTGCTGAGCGGCTCGGAGGCGTCGCTGGCCACGGTGCTGGAACGCGTCACCGGCGCGGGCTGGCCGTCCATCGTGCTGTCGGCCGGCGCGATCGTGGCCATCGCCTCGGTGGTGCTGACCGTCCTGTACGGACAGACGAGGATCCTGGTCGCGATGGCCCGCGATGGCTTGGTGCCCAAGGTGTTCGCCCGGGTCAGCCCGCGGCGCAAGGTGCCGGCGGCCAACACGCTGATCGTCGGCGTGGTGGTCGCGGTGCTGGCGGCGCTGGTTCCGCTTGGCCAGCTGGCCGAGGCCACCAGCATCGGCACCCTGGTGGCGTTCGGGCTGGTCAACGTGGGCGTGCTGGTGCTGCGCCGCCGTGAGCCGGAGCTGCCCCGCACCTTCCGCACGCCGCTGGTGCCGGCGACGCCGCTGATCGGGCTGGCGCTGTGCGTGCTGCTGGTCGCCGGCCTGGCCGCGACGACCTGGCTGGCCTTCGCGATCTGGACGGTCGTCGGCCTGGCCGTCTACTTCGCCTACGGCCGGCGCCGCTCCGCGCTCAACGTTTGACAGGATCGAATCCGTGGAAACGCTCAGCTCACGCGAGGTCTACAGCAACGCCTGGATGACCGTCCGCGAGGACGACATCCGCCGCCCGGACGGCTCGGCCGGCATCTACGGCGTGGTCGACAAGCCGGACTACGCCCTGGTCATCCCGCTGGACGGGGACCGGCTGCACCTGGTCGAGCAGTTCCGCTACCCGCTCGGCCTGCGGCGCTGGGAGTTCTGCCAGGGCACCGCGCCGGACCGGGTCGACATGGAGGCCACCGCGCTGGCGGCAAGGGAGCTGCGCGAGGAGACCGGCCTGCACGCGAGCGAGCTGGTGGAGCTGGGCGTGCTCGACGTGGCGCCGGGCATGGCCAGCCAGCGCGGCACCGTGTTCCTGGCCACCGGCCTGACCGAGGGCCGGGCCGAGCGGGAGCACGAGGAGCAGGACATGCGCACGGCCTGGTTCTCCCGCGCCGAGTTCGAGGCCATGATCGCCCGCGGCGAGATCACCGACGCGCAGTCGGTCGCCGCGTACACCCTGCTGCTCCTGCACGAGGCCCGTCAGGCGAGGTCGGCTACGTAATTCGCGATTCGCTTTAAGCTCTACTACATGATGGACGTGCGACGGCTGGTGCTGCTCCGGGACCTGGCCGAGTACCAGACGGTGACGGCGGTCGCCGACGTGCACCATGTGACGGCCTCGGCGGTGTCGCAGCAGCTGCGGGCGCTGGAGGCCGAGGTGGGCAAGCCGCTGCTGCTGCGGGAGGGCCGGACCGTGCGGCTGACCTCGGCCGGGCGGGCGCTGGCCCGGCGGTGCGAGGACGTGCTCGCGGCGCTGGAGCGGGCCTCGGCCGAGGTCAACGAGCTGGCCGGGACGATCGACGGCGAGCTGGCGGTCGGCTGCTTCACCAGCGGCTTTCCCGCGGTGGCGATGCCGATGGCCGAGACCATGCTGGCGCGGCATCCCCAGCTGCGGTTCCGGTTCCTGGAGGGCGAGCCGGAGGAGACGATTCCGCTGCTGCGGCAGCGGCGGCTCGATCTCGTGGTCGCGTACCGGTATCGGCACCTGGGCACCGAACTCCAGCCCGGGCTGGTCAGCCTGCCGGTGTGCGACGACCCGTTCATGATCTGCGTGTCGGAGAAGCTGCGGGACGTCGTCGAGGCCGAGGGCCTGGCCGCGCTGCGGGAGCAGCCGTGGGTGACGTTCCCGGTCGGCAGCTGCCGGGAGGCCAACGTGCACGCCGCTCGCACCGCCGGTTTCACGCCGCACCAGGCCCATGTCACCGCCAGCATCCCGGTCGCGCTGGACATGGTCGCCGCCGGCATGGGCGTGACGATGATGCCGGCCATGGCCGCCCGCAACGCCCCGCCCGGCGTCGCCCTGCTGCCCACCGACGGCCTGCACCGCAAGATCGAGGTCGTCGTCCGGGCCGGCACCGAACGCCAGCCGATAATCGCTGCGGCGCTTGAAGCTCTGTCTCTAGGCTGACCGATATGGACTGGCTCGACTGGCACACCGACTACGACCGGCCCGATTCCTCGCTGGCCCAACGACTTCGCGCCGTTCAGACGCAGATCCGCGCCGCGCTGGACCGCGCCCCGGCCGGCCCGATCACCGCGCTGAGCGTGTGCGCCGGGCAGGGCCGGGACCTGATCGAGGTGCTCCACGACCATCCCCACGGTGCCGACGTCCGTGCTCGCCTCGTGGAGTTGGACCCGCGCAACACCGCCTTCGCCTCGACCGCGGCCGCCGGCCTCGATGTCGAGATCGTCACCGGCGACGCCTCCCTCACCGCCAACTACCGCGGCTTCGCCCCCGCCGACCTCGTGTTGATGTGCGGCGTCTTCGGCAACATCACCGAGGACGACATCGAACGGACCGTCGACACCTGCCGGGCGTTGACCACGCGCAACGGCACCGTCATCTGGACCCGAGGACGCACCGCACCCGACCTGCTGCCGCAGATCTGTTCATGGTTCGAGGACAGGGATTTCGAACGACTCTGGGTGTCCGACCCCGCCGTCGACTACGGCGTCGCCGCGCACCGCTACCGGGGAGAACCGTTGCCGCTCAAGGACTCCAGCATGTTCACGTTCGTCGGCTGGGACGTCCTCAAGGCCGCCGGCCGATCCCACGGCTGACACGGGCGGGATCCCTGGCCGCCACGAGGGATCCCGCCCGCGTTGGACGACCGGGCCGGACCCCTGGCCGCCACCAGGAATCCGGCCCGGCCTGCTCAGGAGGCGTACACCTGGAACTCCGAGAGCTGGCCGGCGGGCCAGCCGGTGTTGCCGGTGATGTTCACCCGCAGGTAGCGCTGGCTGGTAGCGGGCACCGTGATCGTCACGGTGTTTCCGGTGGCCGGGTCGAAGCGGTAGCCGGCGGAGGCGACGAGGGTGCTGAACGAGCTGCCGTCGGTGGAACCCTGGAGGGACAAGGTTTGCGTGCGGGCGCTCCACGCGGTGGCGGGCGGCAGGGTGAGCACGACGCGGCGCACGGAGGTGGCGGAGCCGAGGTCGACCTGGAGCCACTGGGGGAAGGCGTTGTTGGCGCTTTCCCAGTAGCTGCTGGAGTTGTTGTCGTTGGCGTTGCCGGGTCCGTACACCTGGGTGTAGCTGCTGGCGGTCATTGCCTTGCCCAGAGCCAGGTTGCCGCTCGGCGGCGTGGTGGTGGTCGTCGTTGTCGTGGTGGTGGTCGTGGTGGTGGGCGGAGGGTTGCCGCCGCCGGGATAGGTGTAGACGGGCGCGGGCCAGGGGCCGCAGAACGGGGTCGACGGGTACCAGCCGGAGTTGCCGCCGCCGTCGGAGATGGTGAACCCGGTGCCCAGGCAGCTGTAGATCGGGTTGGGCGCGCCGACGTGGGCGGCGGTGACTTTGCTGAAGCTGGCGGAGCCGCCGGCCTGCAACTGGAGCACGAAGGTGCCGGTGCCGTCGATGGTGATGTTGCTGAAGTGCACGTTGCTGACGGTCGAGCCCTCGACGGTCTGGATCGCCTCGTACGAGCTGTCGAGCAGGTTGGAGTCGGTGACGTTGATGGTGCCGTTCAGCGCGCCCTGCTGGGCGTCGAACCAGATGGCCCCGACGCCGAACTGCCAGTTGGGATCGAGCACGCCGGCGCGCAGGGTTGTGTTGCGGGCCAAGGTGGTCGTGCCGGACACCTGGACGGCGTTGAACCGGTTGGCGACGTGGATGCCGCCGCCCTGGGTCTGGGTGTCGGTCACGATGTTGTCGGTGACGCTGTTGTCGTGCCCGCCGTAGATGGCGATGTTGTTGGCCAGTATGGGTAACTCGACGGTGTTGAAGGAGAACGTGTTGTCGTGGTCGGCGTTGACCTCCGACCACATGGCCAGCCCGTCGTCGCCGAGGTTGCGCAGGAAGTTGTTGGTGACGGTGACGTGGCTGATGCCGTCGTGCAGGTTGAGGCCGTCGGCGGTGGTGTCGAGGATCCGGTTGTTGGCCACGGTCAGCCCGTCGAACGGACCGTCCAGCCACAGGCCGACCTTGACGTGCTGCATCCAGATGTCGGAGACGACCGAGCCGCCGCCCAGCGCGCCGCCGATGGCGTTGACCTGGTCGCAGTCGTTGCGCTCGGTGACCTCGCCGATGATCGCGAAGTCGTAGAGCTTGACGTTGCTGCTGACGCCGGAATTGCCGCCCTGGCCGCAACTGTTGGGCTCGCCGAGGCCGAACACGCCGACCCGGTTGCCGTGCAGCACGCTGTACCAGGGCCCGGCGCCCTGGATCGTCACGTTGTTGACGGTCAGGTGCTGGTTGACGGTGTAGGCGCCCTGGGGCACGTACAGCACCTTGCCCTGCGACGACGCCGCGGCGATGGCCGTGACGAAGGCGCTGCCGGAGTCGGCGGCCCCGCTCGGGTCGGCGCCGTAGGAGGTGACCGACAGGGAGTTGGCCGGCTGGCCGATCGGCGCGGCGACGTTCTCGAAGTCGGCGGTGTCCAGGGTGACGGCCACCGAGGCGGCGTCGAGCTGGAACTTGACCTTGGCGCCGGCGGCCAGCGGGCTGCCGAACATGGTCCGCACGTCGTCGTACAGGTGGTGCTGGTTGCCGGCGCCCGGGTCGTTGGTGAACGGGTAGCCGCCGTAGTACCAGCTGTACTTGTTGGTCAGGGTCAGGTCCTGGCTCTTGGCGCCGTTGACGTAGACCGCGATCGGTGTGGTGTACGCCGCGCCGCCGGCGGCGTCGGGCACGGAGTAGTGCAGGGTCACCGCGTTGGCCGCGGCGGTGAGGGTGAACTCGACGTAGCGGCCGTTGCCCGACAGGGTGACGGCCTTTCGCCCGGAAGCCTCACTGGCGAGGGTGCCGGCCGTCCGGGAGGGGCCGATCACCGTGCCGTTGGTCGCGGCCGACTCGGCCTCGTACTCGGTGAACGGGACCGTGGCGCCCCGGCCGCCGGTGGCCGCGGCCGCGGAGGGCGCCGCGTGTGGGGCGGCGAGGGCCAGTCCGACCAGGGTGGCGACGCCGAGGCCGGCTGCCGCCAGTCGCAGGGATAAGGGACGCAGGGATCGTGCAGACATCGTCGTCTCCACTTCGGCTCAGGATGCCGGTGTGACGGCCACCCTAAGAAGACAGGACGATGTACTGCAAGATCTGTATCGGAAAGTTGAAATCTTTCTACTGATCGACGCAAGCATGCGACGGTAGTGCAAACGCGCAAAATCGGGCGGCCGTCCGGCCGCCTAGGAACACGGTCTACCCCGGCAAGAACCCGCGCAACCCCCGCAACAACGCCAACGAGCGCCGAGCAAGCCCCACCCGCCCCATCAGCACCACCAACCCCGTCAAAAGCCACATGTGCGCCACAGTCGGCTCCCCATGCCACATGTGGTCCACATGTGGCATGGGGTCGGGAGGAGGAGGAAGAGGGTGCCTACACGTGACACGGGGGTCGAGAGGGCCACATGGGGCGTGAGTCAGGCGGCCCAGTCACGTGCACACTCGCATCGCCCGGCCGGTCAGCCGGTCCAGGTCGGGCGGCGCTTCTCCAGAAACGCGGCCATGCCTTCGCGGGCGTCGGGGAGTTGGGAGGCTGCCGCCATGACCTCCAGGGCGAGGGCGTAGGCGTCGGACTCGGGGCGGTCGAGCTGGGCGTAGAGGGTGCGTTTGCCCAGGGCCTTGGAGGCGCGGCTGCCGCGGGTGGCGCGGGCGAGCAGGTCGGAGACGGCGGCGTCCAGGTCGGAGTCGGGGACGACTCGGTTGACGAGACCCCAGGCCAGGGCGGTGGGGGCGTCGATGGGGTCGCCGGTGAGGGCGAGCTCCATCAGGCGCTTGCGGCCGACGGAGCGGGCGACGGGCACGGCGGGGGTGTGGCAGAACCAGCCGCCGTTGCCGCCGGGGAGGGCGAAGCCGGCGGAGGCGGCGGCGACGGCCAGGTCGCAGGAGGCGACGAGCTGGCAGCCGGCGGCGGTGGCGAGGCCGTGGACGCGAGCGACGACGACCTGGGGCGCGGACTGGAGGGCGCGCATGAGCTCGGTGGACAAGGTCAGGAGCTCCCGGACGCCGAGCAGGTCACGAGCGGCGACGTCGGCGAAGTCGTGGCCGGCGGAGAAGACGGGACCGGCGGCGGCGAGCACGAGGCCGGAGGCGTCGGAGGCGGCCACCGAGCGGACGGCGTCCAGCAGCTCGCCCAGATGCTCGGCGGACAGCGAATTGCGCCGGGATGGGCGGTTCATGGTGATCCGTGCCGTCGGCCCGGCCCGATCGAGCAGGATGTGCTGGTAGGAGGCCATGTCCTCACGCTGCCACATCCGAACCGGCATTCACAGCGAGTCACCCGGCGCATGCGCAGCGCATTCCGGCAAAATCGTTCTAGCGCCATTGGGCGGCAATTCCAGAAGTGCGATCGGGCGATACCGGCCACACGGGGCGCGACCGCGACGGTCGTCACCCTCCGTCGACAAGTTGGACCGAGCACCAAAGCTGGTTCACCCAAAAGGGTTAGGCTCGCTTAGGCCAGACAGGCTACCTCGGCGGCCACCTGTCCGCCATTTCAATCACAATCGCGCCACGGACGCGTGCGAAATCTGGTGTTACTGAGCCATTGGTAAGAGAGTCTGCTGAACTCGGGGGAACTGGTGAGTTCCCAACGGGAGCAATTGATGTGCGGCCGCCGAAGGCAGGGGTGAGACGATGACGGCGCCCATGGATGTTCCGGGCGACGCGGTCCAGGCGGAGCCTGAGGCCGTGCTGGCCGGGATGGGCAAGGCGATCGAGGGCCGCTCGCTGCGGCAGATCGCCTGGATGCGGCTGCGGCGGGACAAGGTCGCGATGGCCGGCGGCGTCGTGGTGGCGATCCTGGTCGTCGCGGCCGCGGTGGCCTTCGTGCTGGACCGGGTGTTCGGCATCATCCCCACCACCACGTTCAACCAGTCGCTGATCGACCCCGAGCTGCAGATCCCGAAGGGCGTGTTCGGCGGCCTGAGCGCCGAACACCCGCTGGGCGTGGAGCCGGTCAACGGCCGCGACCTGCTGGCCCGCATCTTCGCCGGCTCCTGGGTGTCGCTGCTGATCGCGTTCCTGTCCACGGTGGTCTCGGTGGTCATCGGCACGGTGATGGGCGTGATCGCCGGCTTCTTCGGCGGCTGGGTGGACACGCTGATCAGCCGGCTGATGGACGTGTTCCTGGCCTTCCCGCTGCTGCTGTTCTCGCTGGCGCTGGCCGGCGTGGTCCCGGACAACGCCTTCGGCCTGTCCGGCGACGCGCTGCGCATCGCCCTGCTGATCTTCATCATCGGCTTCTTCAACTGGTCGTACATCGGCCGGATCATCCGCGGCCAGACGCTGTCGCTGCGCGAGCGCGAGTTCGTCGACGCCGCCCGCAGCCTGGGCGCCCGCGCCCCGCACATCCTGTTCCGGGAGCTGCTGCCCAACCTGGCCGCGCCGATCCTGGTGTACTCCACGCTGCTGATCCCGACCAACGTGCTGTTCGAGTCGGCGCTGTCGTTCCTGGGCGTCGGCGTCCGGCCGCCCACCCCGACCTGGGGCGGCATGCTCTCCGACGCCACGCAGTACTACCAGATCGACCCCGAGTTCATGCTCGTGCCCGGTCTGGCCATCTTCATCACCGTGTTGGCGTTCAACCTGTTCGGTGACGGTCTGCGCGACGCGCTCGACCCACGTGCTCGATGACGGGACGGCTGTCCCACCCGCCCGAGGAAAAGCAGTTCGAGAAGATGAGGGGTTGACCAGATCATGAGAAGAACGCGGATCATGGCGGCGGTCGCCGTCGCCTCCGCACTCGCGGTGGGCCTGACCGCCTGCGGCGGCGGCTCCGGTTCGTCGAGCACCAGCGGCGCCGCGACGTACAACGCCGCCTCCGGCGGCAAGGTGGTCAACGCCTCGGACACCAAGGGCGGCACCCTGCGGATGGCCAACGCCGGCGACTGGGACTCGCTGGACCCGGCCGACATGTACTACGGATACGAGTGGAACTTCGCCCGGTTGACCGGTCGAGGCCTGCTCATGTTCGCCTCCGCCCCCGGCCAGGAGGGCACCAAGCTGGTGCCGGACCTGGCGACCTCGCTGGGCCAGTCCAGCGACGGCGGCAAGACCTGGACCTACAAGCTGCGCACGGGCGTGAAGTTCGAGGACGGCAGCACGGTCACCTCCAAGGACGTCAAGTACGCGGTCGAGCGCTCGCTGGACAAGACGGTCTTCCCCGACGGCCCCACGTACTTCAACGACTTCCTGGACCTGCAGGGCTACACCACGCCCTACAGCGACCCGACGCCGGACAAGCTGGGCCTCAAGGCCATCGAGACGCCGGACGACTCGACGATCGTCTTCCACCTGAACACCGCGTACTCCGGCTTCGACTACTTCGCGGCGCTGCCCTCGACCATGCCGGTCCAGCAGGCCAAGGACACCGGCGCCGACTACAAGAAGCACGTGGTCTCCACCGGTCCGTACAAGTTCTCCGAGAACAACCTCAGCAAGAACTTCACGCTGGTCCGCAACGACCAGTGGGACCCGAAGACCGACCCGAACCGCAAGGCGCTGCCGGACCAGATCACCGTGCAGCTCAACGTCAACGCCGATGACATCGACTCCCGGCTGTTGGCCGGCGACCTCGACGTGGACATCGCCGGCACCGGCGTGCAGGCGGCGGCCCAGGGCAAGATCCTGGCCAACCCGCAGCAGAAGGCCAACGCGGACAACCCGGTCGGCGACCGGCTCTGGTACACCGCGATCAACGGCGACGTCGCCCCGCTGGACAACATCCACTGCCGCAACGCCATCGAGTACGCCGCGGACAAGACCTCCTACCAGGCCGCGTACGGCGGCCCGACCGGCGGCGACATCGCGACCCACCTGCTGCCCCCGGTCACCCAGGGCTCGGAGAGCTTCGACCAGTTCCCGACCCCCAACAACGCCGGTGACGACACCAAGGCCAAGCAGGAGCTCGCGGCCTGCGGCCAGCCCAACGGCTTCAGCACCAGCATCTCCTACCGGGCCGAGCGGCCCAAGGAGAAGAACACCGCCGAGGCGCTGCAGCAGTCGCTGTCCAAGGTCGGCATCAAGCTGACCATCAAGCCTTTCCCGCAGGGCGACTACTTCAAGCTGTACGCCGGCAAGCCGGACTACGCCAAGAACAACGGCCTGGGCCTGATGATCACCGGCTGGCAGGGTGACTGGACCGACGGCTTCGGCTTCCTCAAGCAGATCGTGGACAGCCGCACCATCCGCGACTCCGGCGGCAACTCCAACCTGACGGTGAAGGACCCGGCCGTCGACGCGCTGGTCGACAAGGCCAGCAACACCGCCGACAACGACGCCCGCAACAAGGCGTGGGTGGACGTGGACAAGAAGGTCATGTCGGACGCGTACATCCTGCCGGGCATCTTCGCCAAGGCGCTGCTGTACCGTCCGACCAACCTGACCAACGTGTTCGTCAACGACGCGTACGGCATGTACGACTACCTCGCGCTCGGCGTGAAGAAGTAGCCGGAAGGTAGGTGAAGGCGTAGGGCGCCCGGCCGCCGTCGCGAGACGGCGGCCGGGCGGCCGTCAGCCGTACCGGTGTTCGCATATCTGATTCGTCGCCTGATCGGGGCGGTCGTGATGCTGTTCATCGTCAGCATCGCGGTGTTCCTGATCTTCTTCCTGCTGCCGCGCATCGGCGGCGCGACCGCGGACGACCTCGCGTCCCGCTACGTCGGCAAGACCGCCGACGCGGCGCAGATCCACCTCATGGCGGAAAAGCTCGGCTTCACCGACCCGCTCTACGTGCAGTACGGCCGGTTCGTGTCGGGCATCTTCGTCGGCGCGGACTACAGCACCGGCCCGACCACGGTGCACTGCCCGGCGCCATGCCTGGGCTACTCGTTCCTCCAGCAGCAACCGGTCCTGCCGGACCTGCTGGACCGCTTCCCGGTGACGCTGTCGCTGGCCGTGGGCGGCGCGATCGTGTGGCTGGCCTTCGGCGTGTCGGCCGGCGTGATCTCCGCGCTGCGCAAGGGTTCGGTCTTCGACCGGACGGCGATGGGCATCGCGCTGGCCGGCGTGTCCCTGCCGATCTTCTTCACCGGTCTGCTGGCGCTGAACATCTTCAGCTACACCCTGGACTGGTTCCCGCCGGGCGGCAGCTACACCAACTTCACCGACAACCCGGCGGAGTGGGCCTACGACCTGGTGCTGCCCTGGCTGACGCTGGCCTTCCTCAACGCCGCCGCGTACGCCCGGCTGACCCGGGCCGGCATGCTGGAGACGATGGGCGAGGACTTCATCCGCACCGCGCGGGCCAAGGGCCTGCCGGAGAGCACCGTGGTGGTCAAGCACGGCCTGCGGGCCGCGCTGACCCCGATCACCACGATCTTCGGCCTGGACATCGGCATCCTGCTGGGCAGCTCGATCCTGACCGAGAAGACGTACTCGCTCAACGGTCTTGGCCAGTACGCGTTGCAGGCGATCACCCAGAACGATCTGCCCAAGGTGCTCGGCGTGACCATCCTGGCCGCGACCTTCGTCATCATCGCCAACCTGGTGGTGGACGTGCTGTACGTGGTCATCGACCCGCGGGTGCGCATCTAGTGGCCGCCGATCTTCTCTCCGCGGAGGCGGAATCATGACCGAGCAGTGGGAACCGCCCCAGCAGCGCAGCTTCCTGGAGGTCAACGACCTGCGGGTGCACTTCAACACCGACGACGGCGTGGTGAAGTCGGTGGACGGGCTGTCGTTCAAGCTGGAGCGCGGCAAGACGCTGGGCATCGTCGGCGAGTCCGGCTCCGGCAAGAGCGTGAGCAGCATGGCCCTGATGGGGCTTCAGCGCTACGCCAAGGCCAAGATGACCGGCGAGATCTGGCTGGACGGTGAGGAGCTGCTCTCGGCCGACGACGACCACGTGCGGTCGTTGCGGGGCAAGAAGATGGCGATGATCTTCCAGGACCCGCTGTCGGCCATGCACCCCTTCTACACGGTCGGCGCGCAGATCATCGAGGCCTACCGGATCCACCACAAGGTGACCAAGGCGGTGGCCCGCAAGCACGCCATCGAGATGCTGGACCGGGTGGGCATCCCCCAGCCGAGCTCGCGGGTGGACGACTACCCGCACCAGTTCTCCGGCGGCATGCGGCAGCGGGCCATGATCGCGATGGCGCTGAGCTGCGACCCGGAGCTGCTGATCGCCGACGAGCCGACCACCGCGCTGGACGTCACCGTGCAGGCCCAGATCCTGGACCTGATCAAGGACCTCCAGCAGGAGTTCGGCTCGGCGGTCATCATCATCACCCACGACCTGGGCGTGGTGGCCGAGCTGGCCGACGACATCATGGTGATGTACGCGGGGCGGTCGGTGGAGCAGGGCAGCGCCCGCGAGGTGTTCCACTCCCCGCAGCACCCGTACACCTGGGGCCTGCTCTCCTCGATGCCGCGGCTGGACCGGGACCGCTCGGAGCGGCTGCTGCCGATCAAGGGCACCCCGCCCAGCCTGATCAACGTGCCCAGCGGGTGCGCGTTCCACCCGCGGTGCGCGTACAAGGACCTGCCCGGCGACGCCACCACGTCGCAGGTGCCCGAGCTGGTGGACATCGGCA
Source organism: Kutzneria sp. NPDC052558 (assembly GCF_044547355.1). Taxonomy (NCBI): domain Bacteria; kingdom Bacillati; phylum Actinomycetota; class Actinomycetes; order Pseudonocardiales; family Pseudonocardiaceae; genus Kutzneria; species Kutzneria sp. NPDC052558. The sequence goes on along the minus strand of NZ_JBIUAG010000013.1, from coordinate 248,497 downwards.
ACGGCCACCGCGTGGCCTGCCACATGAGCGTCGACCAGCGGCTGCGGATCTGGACCAACGAGATCCAGCCGAAACTCTAGGAAGATGGAGACCACTGTGGACAGTCTGTTGACGGTTTCGGGGCTGCGCAAGCACTTCCCGATCCGCCGGGGACTGCTGCGCCGGCAGGTCGGCGCGGTCAAGGCCGTCGACGGGCTCGATTTCTCGGTGCGGTCCGGCGAGACGCTGTCCCTGGTCGGCGAGTCCGGCTGCGGCAAGACCACGACCGGCCGGCTGCTGACCCGGCTGCTCGAGCCGACCGAGGGCACGATCGTCTTCGAGGGACGGGACATCACGCACCTGTCCAACTCGGCGATGCGGCCGCTGCGCCGCGACGTGCAGATGATCTTCCAGGACCCGTACTCGTCGCTCAATCCGCGGCACAACGTGGGCACCATCATCGGGGCCCCGTTCCGGCTGCAGAAGGTGTCGACGCCGCAGGGCGTGAAGAAGGCCGTGCAGGAGCTGCTGGAGCTGGTCGGGCTCAACCCCGAGCACTACAACCGCTACCCGCACGAGTTCTCCGGCGGCCAGCGCCAGCGCATCGGCATCGCCAGGACGCTGGCCCTCAAGCCGAAGCTGATCGTGGCCGACGAGCCGGTGTCCGCGCTGGACGTGTCCATCCAGGCTCAGGTGATCAACCTGCTCGAGGACCTCCAGGGCGAGCTGGACCTGACCTACGTGATGATCGCGCACGACCTGTCGGTGGTGCGGCACGTGTCCGACCGGGTGGCGGTGATGTACCTCGGCAAGATCATGGAGGTCGCCGACCGGACCGCGCTGTACGAGCGGCCCATGCACCCGTACACGGTGGCGCTGCTGTCGGCGGTGCCGGTGCCCGACCCCGACAACAAGGGCAAGCGGGAGCGGATCCGGCTGGTCGGCGACGTGCCCAGCCCGATCAACCCGCCGCCGGCCTGCCGGTTCCACACCCGGTGCTGGAAGGCCCAGGACAAGTGCAAGACGGTGGAGCCGCCGCTGGTGGAGCTGGCCCCGGGCCAGCAGGTGGCCTGCCACTTCCCGGAGAACGTCCCCGCCGCCTCGGGCAAGGCCGCGGCCACGGCCGACTGACCCCGGCGAGTCCCGCTCTCCGACATACCGAATGCGGGTTTCAGGCAGCTGCCCGATCGCGCGCGGTCGGGCAGCTGTCCTGTGTCCGGGGCCGGCCGGCGTTAGTGTCCGGCATGGCTGAACTCTCCGTGGTGTCGCCGGACGGCACCGTCGTCGGCTACGAGCGCACCGGACAGGGGCCGGGCCTGGTCCTCGTGCACGGCGCGTCGGCCGACCACAATCGTTGGCAGCCGGTGCTTCCGGCGCTGGCCGAGCACTTCACCGTGGACGCCGTCGACCGGCGCGGCCGGGGGCTGAGCACGGCCGAGAACCCCGCTTACGACATCGCCCGCGAGGCCGAGGACGTCGCCGCCGTGGTGGCGGCCGCCGGCCCCGACGTCACCCTGCTCGGACACTCCTACGGGGCGCTGTGCGTGCTGCGGGCGGCGGCGCTGACCGACCAGGTCGGCCGGATCGTGCTGTACGAGCCGCCGATCCCGACGCCGGGCCACCACATCGTGGATCCGCCCGTGCTGGCCCAGCTGCGCGCCGCGGTCGAGGCCGGCGACCGGGAGGCGATGCTGGAGATCTTCCTGCGGCACGTGGCCCTTCAGACCGACGAGGACATCGCGATGCTGCGCCGCAGCCCGGCCTGGACCGGCCGGCTGGCCGCCGCGCCGACCATCGCCCGCGAGCTGGTGTTCGTGGCCGGCTTCGAGATCGACGACGCGCTGGCCCAGATCACCGTGCCGGTGCGGATGCTGCTGGGCGCCGAGAGCGCCGAGTACATCAAGGCCGCCACCCACGCCGTCCTGGATCGCCTGCCACACGGCCGACTCCGGCCGCTGCTCGGTCAGGGGCACCTCTGCATGGACGGCGATCCCGAGCAGTTCGTCGCCGCCGTGCTGGAGTGACCGTCGACACATTGAGGCTTGGAAGGGGGCTTTCCTCCACTCCGAGTGGAGGAAAGCCCCCTTCCAAGCGCGAAGGTGGAGCTGGGATCAGAGGTGGTGGGCTTCGCGGATGACGGTGACGATCTCGTCCATGATCTGGGTGAGCTCGTAGTCCTTGGGAGTGAAGACGCGGGCCACGCCGCGGTCGGCCAGGGCGGCGGCGTCCTCGGGCGGGATGATGCCGCCGACGATCACCGGCACGTCGCCGGCCCCGGCCGCCCGCAGGCCGTTGACCACCGCCGGCACGACCTCCAGGTGCGAGCCGGAGAGCACGGACAGGCCGACGATGTGCACGTCCTCCTGCACCGCGGCGGCCACGATCTGCGCCGGGGTGAGCCGGATCCCTTGGTACACCACCTCGAAGCCGACGTCCCGGGCCCGCACGGCGATCTGCTCGGCGCCGTTGGAGTGGCCGTCCAGGCCGGGCTTGCCGACCAGGATCCGCAGCCGCTCGCCGATCTGACGGCCGGTCTCCTGCACGCGTTCCCGCACGGCGGCGATGGCCGAGCCGGCCTCGCCGACGGTGGCGGCGGCGGAAACCCCGGTGGGGGCCCGGTATTCGCCGAACGCCTCGCGCAGCGCGGCCGCCCACTCGCCGGTCGTCACACCGGCCCGAGCGCAGGCCAGGCTGGCTTCCATCAGGTTCTCGTCGGTCTTGGCGGCGTCCCGCAGGGCGGTCAGCGACGCCTCGACGGCGGCGTTGTCCCGCGTCTCCCGCCAGCGCTCCAGGGCCTCGATGGCCTGCTTCTCCACCATCGGGTCGATGGTCTCGATGGCCTTGGCCCCCTCGGCCTGCAACGGCGAGGGCTCGCTGGTGTCGAACTTGTTCACGCCGACGATCACGTCCTCGCCGGCCTCCAGCCGCCGCCGGCGCTCGGCCAGCGAGCTCACCAGCGAGGACTTCATGTAGCCGGTCTCCACCGCGGCCACCGCGCCGCCCATGGCCTGCACGCGGTCGATCTCCTCGCGGGCCCCGGCCAGCAGCTCGTCGACCTTGGCCTGCACCACGTGCGAGCCGTCGAAGATGTCCTCGTACTCCAACAGATCCGTCTCGTAGGCCAGCACCTGCTGCATGCGCAGCGCCCACTGCTGGTCCCACGGCCGGGGCAGGCCCAGCGCCTCGTTCCACGCCGGCAGCTGGATCGCGCGGGCCCGCGCGTTGCGCGACAGCGACACCGCCAGCATCTCCAGCACGATGCGCTGCACGTTGTTCTCCGGCTGCGCCTCGGTCAGGCCCAGCGAGTTGACCTGAACGCCGTAGCGGAACCGGCGCTGCTTCGGGTCGGCGATGCCGTAGCGGTCGCGGGTCACCTCGTCCCACAGCACGGCGAAGGCCCGCATCTTGCACATCTCCTCGACGAACCGCACGCCGGCGTTGACGAAGAAGGAGATGCGGGCGACCACGTCGCCCATGCGCTCGGGCGGCACCTGCCCGGAGTCGCGGACCGCGTCCAGCACGGCGATGGCCGTGCTCATCGCGTACGCGATCTCCTGCACCGGCGTGGCCCCGGCCTCCTGGAGGTGGTACGAGCAGACGTTGATCGGGTTCCACTTCGGCACGTTGGCCACGGTCCAGGCGACCATGTCGGTGATCAGCCGCAGGCTCGGCCCGGGCGGGAACACGTAGGTGCCCCGCGACAGGTACTCCTTGATGATGTCGTTCTGGGTGGTGCCGGCCAGCTTGGCGATGTCGGCGCCGTCCTCGCGGGCCACGCTGACGTACAGGGCCAGCAGCCACATCGCGGTGGCGTTGATGGTCATCGACGTGTTGGCGTCGGCCATCGGGATCTGGTCGAACAGCTGACGCATGTCGCCGATGTGCGCGACCGGCACGCCGACCTTGCCGACCTCGCCCCGGGCCAGCTCGTGGTCGGAGTCGTAGCCGGTCTGGGTCGGCAGGTCGAAGGCCACCGACAGGCCGGTCTGCCCCTTGGCCAGGTTGCGCCGGTACAGGGCGTTGGACGCGGCCGCCGACGAATGGCCCGCGTAGGTGCGCATCACCCACGGGCGATCACGGTCGCGGTCGGTCGGGTAAGGCACGGCCCACCTCCGGAGCACGGCATCGTGTTCCGGCCAGCTTACTGGTCAGTAACCTTGATCTACCTGGTGGATTTGCTCACACGATCGGTTTAGATGGCCGTTACGCCTGCTCAGCCACCCGCTGGATGGTGGCCCCGAGGCGCTGCATGTTCTCCACGAACTGCGGATAGCCGCGATCGATGTGGAAGACGTCCCAGACGTCGGTGACGCCCTCGGCGCACAGGCCGCCCAGCACCAGCCCGACCCCGGCCCGGATGTCGGAGGCCCACACCGGGGCCGCGGACAGCCGCTCCAGGCCGCGCACGACGGCGTGGTGGCCGTCGGTGCGGGCGTCGGCCCCCATGCGCACCATCTCCTCGATGAACCGGAACCGGGACTCGAACAGGTTCTCGGTGATCATCGAGGTGCCGTCGGCCACCGCCGCCATGGCGATGGCGAACGGCTGGAGGTCGGTGGCGAACCCCGGGTAGGGCAGGGTGACGAAGTCGACGGCCTTGGGCCGGTCGTTCATCACCACGCGGAAGCCGTCCTCGACCAGCGACACGTCGGCGCCGGCCATGCGCAGCTTCTCCAGCACCAGGTCCAGGTGGTGCGGGTCGACGCCGCGGACGGTGATGTCGCCGCGGGTGACGGCGGCGGCGAAACCCCAGGTGGCGCCGACGATCCGGTCACCGATGACCCGGTGCTCGGTCGGCTCCAGCTTGTCCACGCCGTGCACGGTCAGCGTCGAGGTGCCGGCGCCCTCGATCTTCGCGCCCATCTGCACCAGCATCGTGCACAGGTCGCTCATCTCCGGCTCACGGGCGGCGTTGTCGATCACCGTCGTGCCGTTGGCCAGCACCGCGGCCATCAGGATGTTCTCGGTTGCCCCCACGCTCGGGAAATCCAGCCAGATCTGCGCGCCGCGCAGGTCCTCGGCCTCGGCCACCACGCAGCCGTGCTCGATCGTGCTGGTCGCGCCGAGCTGGCGCAGGCCGCTCTGGTGCATGTCCAGCGGGCGCTGGCCGATCGCGTCGCCGCCGGGCAGCGCCACCACCGCGCGCTTGCAGCGGCCCATCAGCGGGCCCAGCACGCAGACCGAGGCCCGCAGCTTGCCCACCGAGGACGAGGTCGCCTCGTGGTTGAGCTCGGCCGGGGTGGTGATGGTGACGGTCGCCCCGTCCACCACGACGTCGCAGCCCAGGTCCCGCAGCACGTCCGCCATCAGCGGCACGTCGAGGATCTCCGGGCAGTTGGTGAGCGTGGTCGTGCCCTCGGCCAGCAGGGCCGCGGCCATCAGCTTCAGCACGCTGTTCTTGGCGCCGACCACGTCCACCGTGCCGACCAGCCGTGCCCCGCCCTCGACCCTGAAGTGCTCGCTCAACCTGTATCTCCTAGCGTCTTCGACCCGGCCGGAGCCGTCGACCATCGTACGGAAACGGGAAAGGCTCTATGGTCCGGGTATGTCCGTGCACCTGACCCGCATCTACACCCGCGTCGGCGACGACGGCACGACCGCCCTCGGCGACTTCTCCCGGGTGCCCAAGACCTCCCCGCGGCTGGCCGCCTACGCCGACGTCGACGAGACCAACGCGGCCATCGGGGTGGCCATCGCACTCGGTCAGTTGCCCGAGGAGCTCTCCGGGTTGCTTCGCAAGATCCAGAACGACCTCTTCGACGTCGGAGCCGACCTCTGCTCCCCCATCGTGCCCGATCCGAAGTACCCGCCGCTGCGGGTCACCCAGTCCTACGTCGACCGGCTGGAAGGCTGGTGCGACCAGCACAACGCCGACCTGCCGGCGCTGAAGTCGTTCATCCTCAACGGCGGCACGCCCGGGGCGGCGCTGCTGCACCAGGCCCGCACCGTCACCCGGCGGGCCGAGCGGTCCACCTGGGCCCTGATCGAGGCGGAGGCCGAGCAGACCAACGTCCTCACGGCCAAGTACCTCAACCGCCTGTCCGACCTGCTGTTCATCCTGGCCCGCGTGGCCAACCCCGACGGCGACGTCCTCTGGCAACCCGGCGGCAACGCCTGAAACGCTTGGAAGGGGGCTTTCCTCCACTCCGAGTGAAGGAAAGCCCCCTTCCAAGCACAAAAAACGGGGTCAGCTGGCCCAGGGGATGATGCTGCCTGGGGGGCTGGATTCGAGCCAGGAGAGGAAGCCGGTCATGGCGTCCACGCCCATGGCGATCTCGACGGTGCCGTCGGGGCCGTGGCAGCTGATCACCATGGCCCCCAGGGGCATCGAATAGGTCTCCGCGCCGGTGGGCTCGCGGCGGGCGTCGATCTCCAGGCCCTCGCGGCGGATCACCTTGTCCGGGCCCGATCGCACGGACAGCACCCGGTACCAGACGAACTCGTCACCGCGGTAGCGGCCGACGCCCAACTGCCAGCCCCGGCCGCTGTCGTCCTTGCGTCCCCGCACGGCCACGTGCACGCCACCGGCGCGCAACAGCCGAAGCCGGCGCCAGGCCAGCAGGCCCAGACCCCCGGCCGTGACGACCAGGACCACTGCCACGATCCAAGTCATCTCCACGGCCTCGCCCGTCAGCCCGGCTCAGACCGTCTGGCCCGCAGCGCGCAGCTGGCCGGCTGCTCGGGTCCGCTCCGCCTCGTCCTCGCTGTCCAGGCCCGCGCGGGCCGCCGCGACGTCGATCTCGTCGGCGAGCTCCGCGGACTCGGCGAGAATGCTCACGCCGCGGTCGCTGATGGACAGGAAGCCGCCGTGCACGGCGGCTCGCACTACCTCGCCGCCGGTGGTGCGGATCTCCACGGCGTGGCCGTCGACCAGCTGGCCGAGCAGCGGGATGTGGCGAGGCAGGATGCCGATCTCGCCCTCGATCGTCCGCGCCAGCACCATCGTGGCCTGGCCCGACCACAGACGACGCTCGACGGCGACCAACTCGACGGACATCTCGGCCACGTTCATCTCCTTCGTCGACCTCGAGGACCGATTCTAACGGTTACGGAATGCGTACGGGCCACGCCTTCGGCGCAGCCGCGCCAGGAGCGCGGCGGGGGTGCCGGCCGGAACCAGCACCCCCGCCGCGCCGGAACTCACTTGCCGGTGAGCTCCTTGTACTTCTTCTCCAGGTCCTCGAGGCCGCCGCACATGAAGAACGCCTGCTCGGGGTAGTGGTCGAACTCGCCCTTGGCGATCTTGTCGAACGCCTCGATGCTCTCCTTGAGCGGCACGGTCGAGCCGGGCTGACCGGTGAACTGCTCGGCGGAGTACATGTTCTGCGACAGGAAGCGCTCGATGCGACGCGCCCGCTGCACCGTCACCTTGTCCTCTTCCGACAGCTCGTCGATGCCGAGGATGGCGATGATGTCCTGCAGGTCCTTGTACTTCTGGAGGATCCGGACGACCTCGCGGGCCACCCGGTAGTGCTCCTCGCCGACGATCTGCGGGTTGAGGATCGTCGAGGTGGACACCAGCGGGTCCACGGCGGGGAAGATGCCCTTGGAGAACACCACACGGGAGAGCTCGGTGGTGGCGTCCAGGTGGGCGAAGGTGGTGGCCGGCGCCGGGTCGGTGTAGTCGTCGGCGGGCACGTAGATGGCCTGCATCGAGGTGATCGACCGGCCCCGGGTCGAGGTGATCCGCTCCTGGAGCAGACCCATCTCGTCGGCCAGGGTCGGCTGGTACCCCACGGCGGAGGGCATGCGGCCCAGCAGCGTGGACACCTCGGAGCCGGCCTGGGTGAACCGGAAGATGTTGTCGATGAACAGCAGCACGTCCTGGTTCTGCACATCGCGGAAGTACTCCGCCATGGTCAGCGCGGACAGGGCGACGCGCAGACGCGTGCCCGGCGGCTCGTCCATCTGGCCGAAGACCAGGGCGGTGTCGTTGATGACGCCGTCCTCGGTCATCTCCAGGATGAGGTCGTTGCCCTCACGGGTGCGCTCGCCGACACCGGCGAACACCGAGGTGCCACCGAAGTTCCGGGCGACACGGATGATCATCTCCTTGATGAGCACCGTCTTGCCCACGCCGGCGCCGCCGAACAGGCCGATCTTGCCACCCTGCACGTACGGGGTGAGCAGGTCGATGACCTTGAGGCCGGTCTCCAGCATCTCGGTCCGACCCTCGAGGGCGTCGAACGCGGGAGCGTTGCGGTGGATGCCCCAGTGCTCGGCGTCCTTGGCGTAGCCGGGCTCGTCCAGGCACTCGCCCAGGGCGTTGAACACGTGCCCCTTGACGATGTCGCCGACCGGAACCGAGATCGGCTTGCCGGTGTCGGTCACGGCGTGGCCGCGGACCAGACCGTCGGTGGGCTGCATCGAGATCGTGCGGACCAGGTTGTCGCCGAGGTGCTGGGCGACCTCCAGGGTCAGCAGCCGGTTGATGCCGGCGGTGTCGACCTGGACGTTGAGGGCGTTGAACAGCTCGGGCACCGCGCCACGCGGGAACTCGACGTCGACGACGGCGCCGAGGACGCGAGCGATGCGGCCGGTGGAGCTGGCGGTTGCGGTAGTCATCTCACTCATCACTTCCTGCGGCTGCGAGGGCGTTGGCGCCACCGACGATCTCGCTGATCTCCTGGGTGATCTGGGCCTGGCGGGCCGCGTTGGCCTGGCGGCTGTAGTCGCGGAGCAGGTCGTTCGCGTTGTCCGTGGCCGCCTTCATGGCGCGCTGGCGCGAAGCCAGCTCGGAGGCCGCCGCCTCCAACAGCGCCGAGAACAGGCGCGTGTTGATGTACTTGGGCAGCAGCGCGCCGAGCAGCTGCTCGGCCTCCGGCTCGAACTCGTACGAGGTGCGCGACGTGGTCGGCTCCTCGGTGTACTCGACCTCCAGCGGCGCGACCTGCTTGGCCACCGGGCTCTGCGTCAGCATGGACCGGAACTCGGTGTACACCACGTGCACCTCGTCCACGCCCTCCTCGGACATGAACGACTCGACCACGGCCTTGCCGGCCTCCGCCGCGGTGGCGTAGTTCGGCTGGTCGGACGTGCCGTACCAGGAGCCGGCCAGCTCCCGGTTGCGGAAGCTGTAGTACGTCAGGCCCTTGCGGCCGATGACGTACAGCACCGGGGTCTTGCCCTGCTCGCGCAGCAGCGACTGCAGTTCCTCGGCCCGCTTGAGCACCGAGGAGTTGTAGGCGCCGCACATGCCCTTGTCACTGGTCACGACGAGCACCGCGGCCCGCTTCGGCTCCGGCCGGGCCACCAGCAGCGGGTGGTCCAGGGTGGAGACGGTGGCGAGCTCGGTCAGCGCACGGGTGATCTCCTCGGCGTACGGCCGGGACGCGGCCATCCGCTGCTGCGCCTTGGGCAGGCGCGAGGTGGCGATCAGCTCGTAGGCACGGGTGATCTTCTGGGTGGACTTGACCGCCCTGATCTTCTGCCGGAGAACTCGAAGCTCAGCTGCCATGGGTCACGTCACGCCTTCGGCTTGGGCCGGTTGACGGTCACGGACTCGTGGCCGACCTCGTCCTCGTCCAGGGCGTCCGCCGGGTGCTCGACGACCGAGGAGCCGTCGGAGGCGGTGAAGCCCTTCTTGAAGTTCGCGATCGCGGCGACCAGGCGCTCCTCGTTCTCCTCGGAGAGGTCCCGGCTGTCGCGGAGCTCGGCGAGGATGCCGGCCTCGTTGTGGCGCAGGTGCTCGAGGAAGTCGGTCTCGAAGCGGCGGACGTCCTCCACCGGCACCGAGTCCAGGTGGCCACGGGTGCCCAGGAAGATGGACGCGACCTGCTCCTCGACCGGGAACGGGCTGTAGGCGGGCTGCTTGAGCAGCTCCTGCAGCCGGGCGCCGCGGGCCAGCTGGGCCTTGGACACGTCGTCCAGGTCGGAGGCGAAGGCGGCGAACGCCTCCAGCTCGCGGTACTGGGACAGGTCCAGCCGCAGCGAGCCGGCGACCTTGCGCATGGCCTTGATCTGGGCCGAGCCGCCGACCCGGGACACCGACACACCGACGTTGACCGCCGGGCGCTGGCCCTGGTTGAACAGGTCGGACTCCAGGAAGCACTGGCCGTCGGTGATCGAGATGACGTTGGTCGGGATGTAGGCCGAGATGTCGTTGGCCTTCGTCTCGATGATCGGCAGACCGGTCATCGAGCCCGCGCCCAGCTCGTCGGACAGCTTCGCGCAGCGCTCCAGCAGGCGGGAGTGCAAGTAGAAGACGTCGCCCGGGTAGGCCTCGCGGCCCGGCGGACGGCGCAGCAGCAGGGAGATGGCCCGGTAGGCCTCGGCCTGCTTGGTCAGGTCGTCGAACACGATCAGGACGTGCTTGCCCTGGTACATCCAGTGCTGGCCGATGGCCGAGCCGGTGTACGGGGCCAGCCACTTGAAGCCGGCCGGGTCGGACGCCGGGGCGGCGACGATGGTGGTGTACTCCAGCGCGCCCGCGTCCTCCAGCGCCGTCTTCACGGCGGCGATGGTGGAGCCCTTCTGGCCGATGGCGACGTACACGCAGCGCACCTGCTGCTTGGGGTCGCCGGTGGCCCAGGCCTGCTTCTGGTTGATGATCGTGTCGACGCAGACCGTGGTCTTGCCGGTCTTGCGGTCGCCGATGATCAGCTGCCGCTGGCCCCGGCCGATCGGCGTCTGCGAGTCGATCGCCTTGATGCCGGTCTGCAGCGGCTCCTTGACCGGCTGGCGCTCCATCACGGTCGCGGCCTGCAGCTCGAGGACGCGCTCGTCGTCGGCGACGATGTCGCCGAGGCCGTCGATCGGCTGGCCGAGCGGGTTGACCACGCGGCCGAGGAAGCCGTCGCCGACCGGCACCGACAGCACCTTGCCGGTCCGCTTGACCTCCTGACCCTCCTCGATCGACTCGTAGCCGCCGAGGATGACCGCGCCGATCTCCCGCACGTCCAGGTTCAGCGCGACACCGAGGATGCCGCCGGGGAACTCCAGCAGCTCGTTGGTCACAGCGGAAGGCAGGCCCTCGACAAAGGCGATGCCATCACCCGTCGCGGTGACGGTGCCGACCTCTTCCCGGTTGACGTCCGGGGAGTAGCTGGAGACGTAGTTCTCGATCGCACTGCGGATCTCGTCCGACGAGATCGTCAGCTCCGCCATGTCGTTCCTGCTCTCACTTCGCTTTGGGCATCTCTAACGTTTGGGAGCCGACTCAGCCGGCCAGTTCACGGCGCAGCAGGTCGAGCTGGCCGGCGACGCTGCCGTCGATGACCTCGTCCCCGACCCTGACCACCAGTCCGCCGCGCACCGTCGGGTCGATCTCGACGTGCGGCACGACCTGGCGGCCGTAGACCCGCGCGAGCGCGGTCGCCAGCCGGTCCACCTGCGCCGCGGTCAGCTCGACGGCCGACCGCACGTAGGCCACGGAGCGCTCGCGACGCCGGGCGGCGACCGCGGTGAGCTCCTCAAGACCGGACACGATGTCGCGGCCGCGCGGCGTGGTCACCAGCTGGCGCACCAGGATCTCGGTGACCGGCTCGACCTTGCCGGCGACCAGCGAGTCCACCAGTTCGGCCTTGCCGGCGGCGTTGCCGCCGCTGGCCCCGAGCACCTGCGCCAGCTCGGTCTGGCCGGCGATGATCCGGCCCAGCCGGAACAGCTCGTCCTCGACCGCGTCCAGCCGGTTGCCCCGCTCGGCGCGCACCAGCAGCGCGGTGCGGGCCAGCGACTCCAGGCCGTCCAGCAGCTCGCGGCCGCTGGACCAGCGGGCCGTGACGACCGCCGACAGCACCTTGAGCGTGCCCTCGCCGACCTTGCTGGCGAGCAGCCCGCGCACGAGGCCCTCGCGGGCCTGCGGCTCGGACGCCGGGTCCGAGACGGCGCGGCGCAGCGCGTGCTCGTCGATCAGCAGCCGGACGACCGCGAACAGCTCCTCGCCCAGGGTCACCAGACCCTGGTCGTCGGCGCCGTCGATGACGTCCAGCAGCCGCAGCTCGGCGGCCGCGAGCGCCTCACGACTTGCGGCGTGCATCAGCTCTCTCCCTTGCTCGCGACCAGCGACGGCTCGGAGGTCGCCGCCTCGTCACGGGCGGACATCGCGTCCAGCTCGTCCAGGAACCGGTCGACGGTGGCGCTGCGGGCGCCCGCGTCGGCCAGGTGCTCCTCGACCAGGCGGTTGGCCACCTGGACCGACCGCTGACCGAGGTAGGCGTGCAGCTCGCGCATCAGGTGCTGGCGGCGGTTGGCGAGCTCTTCCTCGCCCCGCAGCCGGATGCGCTCGACCTCGCGGTCGGCCTGCGCCCGCATCTCCTCGACGATCCGCTGCGCGTCCGCACGCGCGTTGTCGCGGATCTTCGCGGCCTCCTCGCGGGCCTCGACCAGCGCGTCGGCGTACTTCGCCTCGGCGACGGCCAGCCGCTTCTCGGTCTGCTCGGCCCGCTCGATCTGGCCGCGGATGGTCTCCTGCTGAGCCCGCATCGCCTTGCGCGCCGGCGGCACGATGTACCGCACGACGAAGAAGACGATGATCGCGAACGCGAAGAGCTCAGCGATGTACTCGGCCACGCCCATCAGCCGTTCCCCTCCAGCTCGCCGAGAATGCGGTCCACGTTGGCGTTGCCGCGCGCGGCCGGGGCGAGCTCGCCGCCGACGACCCGACCGGCCAGCGCCGTGGACAGCTCACCGACATGCGTGCGCAGCTCGGCGACGACCTGGGCGCGCTGGGCGGCCAGCTGCTCGTCGCCCCGCTGCACGATCTGGTCGGCCTCGGCCTGCGCCCGCTGCCGCATCTCGTCCAGGATGCGCTGGCCCTCGGCCCGCGCGGTGTCCCGGATGGACGCGGACTCGGCACGGGCCTCGGCCAACGCCTCGTTGTACTTCGCCTCGGCCTGCTCGAAGCGCTCGGCAGCCGCACGCGACTGCTCGGCCTCCTTGCGGACCATGTCCTCGCGGTCCTTCAGCGCCTTCTGCACGGGCGGCAGCACGAAGCGCCAGATGACCAGCAGGACGATGGCGAAGATGATCAGCTCGCCATAGAAGGTGCCGTTGGGAAGGAGGAAGTTGTCCCCCGCCGCGAGAACCTCGTTCCGCATGGAGATCAGGCCCCGCTACCCGGCTGGGAGAACACGATGAGGGCCATGAACGCCAGGTTGATGAAGTACGCGGCCTCGACCAGACCGACGGTGATGAAGAACGGGAGGAACAGGCGGCCCTGGGCCTCCGGCTGCCGAGCCACACCCGCGATGAACTGGCTACCAGCGATACCGTCACCGATACCGGCGCCGATCGCGCCACCACCGAGGATGAGACCGCCACCGATGTAGGCACCAGCCGCGATGATGGCCTGGTTGATGTCAGCCATGACTCTCCTAATCCGATATTTCTTTGACGCCCGTAAAGAATGTCACTGTGGTGAATGTCAGACTAAGCCAAGCAGGTATGACAGTCGGAATCAGTGGTGCTCCTCCGACACTTCCGTCGCCTGACCGAAGTAGAGAATGGTCAGCAGGGCGAAGATGAACGCCTGGATCAGTCCGACGAACAGGTCGAAGAGCTTCCAGACCACGTTCGGCGCCCACAGGATGTACGACGGGAACATCGCCATGATCAGGGACACCATGATGGTGCCGCCGAACACGTTGCCGAAAAGTCGCAGCGAGAGCGAGATCGGCTTGGCGAGCTCCTCGACGATGTTGATCGGGGCGAGGAACGTGACGTGGCCCTTGGCCAGCTGCACCAGGTGGCGGCCGGCGCCCCGGCGCCGCGCGCCGGCGACGTGGAACCACACGAACACCAGCAGCGCGAGCGCGTAGGTGAAGTTGGCGTCCGAGGCCGGCGGCGGGATCAGGTCGTGCCCGCCGATCTGCACCGGCAGCACGGCGATCCAGTTGGCCACCAGGATGTAGAGGAACAGCGACATGGCCAGCGGCACCACGTACGGCGCGATCTTCAGGCCGATGATGTTGTCGACCTGCTGGCGCACCGCGCCGGTGATCGTCTCGAAGAACAGCTGAACGCCGCCCGGCACGCCGGAGGTGATCTTCGCCCGCAGCGTGAACGCGAGCACGATCAGGACCACGGCGGCGAGCGCGCTGGCCAGCAACGTGTCACCGTTGAACGTCATGCCGAACAGTTCGAAACGGAACAGGTGCTGCCCGATCTCGATCTGCGAGGCGGCCAGATTCTGCGTCGTCATTGCTGGCGAAGCCCCTTCACTGCCGATGCCGAGGTGCTGGCGATCATGATGAGCTGGAAGACCGCGAGGCCGAGGAAGATGCCGATGCCGTCCGGCCGCACCAGGAAGAACAGGCCGATGGCGAGCGCGGTGATGATGGCGAGCCGGCCAAGGGCCGAGATGGCCAGGCCCCGCTTGCTCGGGTTCTCGGTGATGGTCGCCTTGGCGACCGAGCGCTGGACGAGGCGGGTGTTGAGCAGGCCCAGCCCGAGGCCGACGACGCCGAAGACCCCCATCAGAATGTGGCCAAGCAGACCCGACACGACAAGCGCCAGGACTCCCATAGCGGCCGCCATCAACAGCGGACGACGCAGATCGACTATCCGCTGGACGTGGATGGGAGTGGGCGACGCAGCTTCCCCGGCTGACATGCTTTACCCCTCGAACCTCATTGTTTCAGGAACTTGCGAAGCGTGGCGTAGGCGAAAATCCAGGCACTGACCATGCCTGCGGCCAGGCCGATGAACACGAAGACCGGAACGGTGTGCAGGACCGAGTCCAACCACCATCCGAGTCCCACTCCGCCGACAACCAGGACCACGACCGTGGAGCCGATACCGATCAGGCTCGCCACGCTCGGGCGACCGCTGGGCTGTTTGGCGGACATGACAGGACGGCTGTCGCTATCCGGCAGAGCGCGCGGAGAGATGACGGTCAGTCAAGGGCAGCTCCTCGTCGTAGCGGCGCCGTCCGAGCTTTGTGTCGGCCGTGACCTCGGATTTCGAACGGTCACTGGGTCGGCAGGTCCCCGTCGTTCGGAGACACGGCGAACGCTACCACAGCGTACGGACGCCACTGCCACGGGCCCTCAGAGACGGGCTCGTGGTGCGTCCAGCGAGTCTGCAACCCCAAGGACTATACGCGCGGACGCAAGTTCGGGTTCGTTAAATCCGGCGGCAGTCTTGACAATTCGCCCGATCTGGACCTAGTTGCTCCGTGCGGCGGCGCGGGCCGCCTTCAGCCGGGGCACCGCCGAGACGCCCAGCGCGAGCAGCAGTCCGGCGGCGACGCCGAAGATCACCACCTCCACCGGGGCGAAGGCCAGCGCCACCGCGCCGAAGGCGAGCAGGCCGGCCCACAGGTAGATCAGCAGCACCGCCCGCCGCTGCGAGTGGCCGATCTCCAGGAACCGGTGGTGCAGGTGCATCTTGTCGGCGCTGCCGATGCTCATGCCCTTCCGGGTGCGCCGGATGATCGCCATGATCAGGTCCAGCAGCGGCACGAACAGCACGGCGGCCACCACGATCAGCGGCGTCAGCAGCGCGATCAGGTCGCGGGGGTCGGCCACCGAGTAGTTCAGGTCGCCGGCCTGCGAGGTGCTGGCGGCGGCCAGCATCAGGCCGATCAGCATGGAGCCGGAGTCGCCCATGAAGATCTTGGCCGGGTTGAAGTTGTGCGGCAGGAAGCCGAGACAGGCCCCGGCCAGCGCGGCCGAGATCAGGGCCGGCGGGTACAGGTGGGCGTCGCCGCCGCGCTGGTCCAGCAGCCCCAGGGAGAAGGCGCAGGTGGCCGCGGCGGCGATGAAGCCGATGCCGGCGGCCAGGCCGTCCAGGCCGTCCACGAAGTTCATCGCGTTGATCATCGTGACGGTCAGCAGCATGGTCAGCAGCGTGCCCTGGCTCGGGCCCAGCACCAGGACCGAGCCGTAGCTGCCGTTGAGGCCGTCCCACGGCACCCAGAAGGCCAGCCACTGCACCCCGAACACCACCAGGATGCCGGCCGCGGTGACCTGGCCGGCCAGCTTGGTCAGCGAGTCCAGCTCGAACCGGTCGTCGATCGCGCCGACCAGCGTGATCAGCAGCCCGGCCAGCACCACTCCCCACGGGGCCAGCGAGTACGTGTACGCCACCCGCAGCACCGGCAGCTGGTGGGCCAGCAGCATCGCCGCCAGCACACCCGCGTACATGGCCAGGCCGCCCATCTTCGGGATGGGCGTGACGTGCACGTCGCGGGCACGCGGGGCGTGGGCCGCGCCCAGCCGGATCGCGATCACCCGGACCAGGCCGGTCAGCAGGAACGTCACCGCGGCGGCGGTGAGCCCGACGAGGAGGTACTCCCGGACGGGCAACAAGCCGCCGGCCGGGGTTGGCAGCTGAGTACCCACGGCGTGCAGTCGCTCCTTGTGTTCGCTGCAAGGGGAAAGAGACGACTACAACGCTACCGCCATCCGTGTGGCGCCCAGCTCCCGGGCTAGTTGATCACTTGCCGACGACGTCCTCGCCCAGCACCTCGTTCAGCTCGGCGATGGTGACCGCGCCTTCCCGCAGCACCAACGGCTTCGCGCCGGTCAGGTCCAGGATGGTCGAGGCCACGCCCTTGTCCGCCGTGCCGCCGTCCAGGTACACCGCCACCGACTCGGCCAGCTGCGCCTGGGCGTCGGCCGCCGTGGTCGCCGGCGCGTGGCCGCTGCGGTTGGCGCTGGACACCGCCATCGGGCCCACCTCGCGCAGCAGCTCGATCGCCACCGGGTGCAGCGGCATGCGCAGCATCACCGTGCCGCGGGTCTCGCCCAGGTCCCAGTTCAGCGACGGGGCGTGGTTGAGCACCAGCGACAGGCCGCCCGGCCAGAAGGCCTCGATCAGCTGCCGGGCCTGGGTCGGCACGGAGAACACGAGGCCGTCGATGGTCGTCCAGGAGCCCACCAGCACCGGGATCGGCATGTCCGGCCCGCGCCCCTTGGCCTCCAGCAGCGACCGCACCGCCGCCGCGTCGAACGCGTCGCAGCCGATGCCGTACAGGGTGTCCGTGGGCAGCACCACCAGACGGCCGGAGCGGACCGCGCCCGCCGCCGCGGCCAGCCCCGCCTCGCGGCTGTCCTGCCGGGAACAGTCATAAACAGTGCTCACGGCAAGGGATCGTCGCAGAACCCCAACCCCGCCCTCCGCGCGGGGCGCGTGACACCACATGCGCTTCCCATATGGCGTCCGAACCCACATGGGAAGCGCACGTGGCACCCCGGCGCTCGATGCCCCGGTTTCTTCACATGCGCTTCCCATGTGGCGTCTGACGCCAAGTAGGAAGCGCATGTGGGGAAAAGAGGGGGTGGGGGGTCAGCGGGAGAGGGCGCGGAGTTGCCAGCGTTGGCGGCGGTAGGTGTAGACGGCGTAGAACACCGCGGCGGCGCCGATCACCAGGCCGGCCAGCACCAGGGGCCAGCTGCCCAGCAGGCCGCCGAGGATGATCGGGACCAGGCCGAAGATCGCCGCCACGCCGCCGAGGAAGGCGGCGTTGCGGGGGGCGGTCCAGATCCACTCCTGCCCGGACCGGACCTCCTCCAGCAGCGCCCGCGCGCCGGCCAGCAACTCGGGGTCGTCGGTGCCGGAGACGGCGACCCTGCGGGCCAGCGCCTCGCACTCGGCCAGCTGGTTGACGTCGCCGATGAGCAGCCGACCGTCGCCGGTCTCGGTCCGCACCTCCACGGTCCTGGCCAGCAGGGCCACGGCCAGGTAGTAGCCGATGACGGGATCGCCCTTGCGGGTGCGGGACAGCACGTCCAGTTCGGCCACGGCGTGCTCGGCCTGGCCGGTGGCCGCCCGCACCAGGGACAGCCCCAGCACGGCCAGGATGGACAGCGGCGCGACCACCAGGGCCCGCTGGAACTGGGCCTCGGCGGCGGCCCAGTCCCGCCTGGCCACGGCCACGTCGCCCAGGGCCACGTAGTCGTTGCCGTCGCCGCGGACGCGGCACGCCTCCTCGAACAGCGGCTGGGCCCGGGCCAGGTCGCCGGCCTCCAGGGCCAGCCAGCCCTGGGCGAACGGGTCGTCCGGACGCGAGGACCGCAGCCCGGCCGGCACCAGCCGCCACTTGGTGGAGATGTCCTTCCACTCCCGGCCGGCCTGCCACTCGTTGCCCATCCGCGACCCTCGCTCAGTAGGCTTGGTTCGGCTCGCATTCTTCCGGACAGGGAGGGCCGTGCGCACTCCACTACAGCTGGCGCTGGTCGCGGCGGTCGGCTACCTGGTCGCGGGCGGCCTGATCGGGGTGGCCCTGCTGGCCACGCACGGCAGCACCGCGATCGCCGGGGCCGCGGCCGCCGCGCCGACGGCTGCCTCCCCCGCGCCGACCGGCCCGCCGGCGGGATTCCAGCAGGTCAGCGGCCCGGCCGGGCTGACAACGGTGATCCCGAACGGGTGGCAGGTCAGCTCCATCCGCAACGGCTTCCAGGCCGACGACCCTGCCAACGGCGGGGCCAGCGGCCGGTTCGTGCGCTACCAGGGCGTGGCCGGCGAGGCCGACCTGTTCACCTGGTTGACCGCCTACGAGAAGCAGTCATGGTCCACCCAACCGGGTTACCAGCGGGTGCAGATGAGCCAGCAGAAATACCAGCAGAACCCGGCCGTGCTGTGGGAGTTCACCTACAGCCTCAACGGCGAGTCGCGGCACGTGAAGATCCTCTACTGGAACGCCGACGGCACCCAGTACGACGTCTACGCCTCGGCCCCGGCCAGCGCCTGGGCCCAGACCTCCCCGATCTTCGACGCTATGGCAGCGGGCTCCGCCGTGCGGTAGCGAACCGGGGCGTGCCCGGCAGGTCCAGGTGGTCCTCCACATCGGTCAGCACCCGCCGCGACGCCAGCAGCGCCGGCACGGACTCGCCCTGGGTGTCGTCGTGCTCGATGGCCACGCCGCCGCCGGGCTTGAGCAGTCGGGCGGCCAGCGCGACGACCGGCCGGATGACGTCGAGTCCGTCGCCGCCGGAGAACACGGCCTGCACGGGATCGTGCTCGGCAACCTCCGGCGGCACCGCGGTTCCCATTGGCACGTAAGGGGGATTGCACAGCACGAGGTCGACAGCGCCGTCCAGTTCGGACAGTGCGCCGGGGGCGGTGACATCGGCGGCGTGCAGCCGGATCGGGGTGTCGCCGGCGGCGGCCCGCTTGTCGGCGTTGCGGCGGGCCCAGGCCAGCGCGGAGCGGTCCATCTCCACCGCGTGCACCACGGCGTCGGGCCGGGAATGGGCCACCGCCAACGCCAACGCGGCCGATCCGGTGCACAGGTCGACCACCACGGGGTTGGTTTTCCCTTGCAGGGCAGCCAATCCCCATTCCCACAGCAGCTCGGTCTCCGGCCGTGGAATGAACACGCCGGGGCCGACGTCCACAGTGATCGGTCCCAGCGGGGCCCAACCCAGCAGGTGCTGCAACGGAATCCGCTTGGCCCGCTGGTGCACCAGCTTGCCGATGCCCTCCACCACCTGCGGGTCGACCAGCGGCACCAGCGGCAGCTTCATCCGCTCCACGCCGACCACGTGGGCGGCGATCTCCTCGGCGTCGAAGCGCGCGCTGTCGATGCCGGCGGCGGACAGGATCCGCTCGGCGTCGAGGATGGCCAGCCGCAGCGGCTGGCGGTGGCGGACGTCAGCCATTGCTGCCCACCGCGGCCAGCCGCTCGGCCCGGTCGGCCTCGGCCAGTGCGTCCAGCAGCGGGTCCAGCTCGCCGGTCAGCACCTGGTCCAGGTTGTGGGCCTTGAAGTTGATGCGGTGGTCGGAGATGCGGTTCTCCGGGAAGTTGTAGGTGCGGATCCGCTCCGAGCGGTCCACGGTGCGGACCTGGCTGCGACGGTTGGCCGAGGCCTCCTGCTGGGCCTTCTCCTCGGCCAGCGCCTGGAGCCGGGACTGGAGCACCTCCATGGCCCTGGCCTTGTTCTGCAACTGCGACCGCTCGTTCTGGCAGGACACCACGATGCCGGTGGGCAGGTGGGTGATGCGCACCGCCGAGTCGGTGGTGTTGACGCTCTGCCCGCCGTGCCCGGAGGACCGGAACACGTCCACCCGCAGGTCCTTCTCGTCGATCTCGATCTCGACGTCCTCGACCTCGGGGTAGACCAGCACGCCGGCGGCCGAGGTGTGGATGCGGCCCTGCGACTCGGTCACCGGCACCCGCTGCACGCGGTGCACGCCGCCCTCGAACTTCAGCCGAGCCCACACGCCGTCCAGGTCGTTGCCCTTGGACTTGATCACCAGCGTGGCGTCCTTGTAGCCGCCCAGGTCCGAGTCGGTGGCGTCGAGCATCTCGGCCTTCCAGCCGTGCTTCTCGGCGTAGCGCAGGTACATCCGCACCAGGTCGGAGGCGAACAGCGCGGACTCCTCGCCGCCCTCGCCCGACTTGACCTCCATCACGATGTCGGAGCCGTCGTGCGGGTCGCGCGGCAGCAGCAGCTCGGTCAGCTTCTGCTCCAGCTCCGGGATCCGCGCGCGCAGCTCGTCGGCCTCGGCCGCGAAGGCCTGGTCCTCGCCCGCCAGCTCCTCGGCCGCGCTGATGTCGTTGCGCACCTGCTCCAGCTCACGGATCGTGCGCACCACCGGCGTCAGCTCGGAATAGCGGCGCCCGAGCTTGCGTGCCGTCGCCTGATCGGCGTGCACCGAGGGGTCGGCGAGCCGCTCCTCCAGCTCGCGGTACTCGGTCAGCAACGCCTCAAGGGCCTCAGGGACGGGTCTGGTCACACTCCCTAGTCTGCCTAACGACCCGGGCCGCCACCCGATCGGGCCAGCGCGACCGCCTCCAGCTGGGAGCCGACCTCCAGTTTGGCCAGGATGGAGCGGATCTGGCTGCGCACCGTGGCCACCGACACGACAAACTCCTCGGCCACCTTCGCGGCCCGGTGACCGGCGGCGAGACGGTCCAGCACCTCCCGTTCACGGGCGGTCAGCCGGTCCAGCAGGCGGGCCCGGTCGCGGTCGCCGCGGTTGAGCTCGACCAGCTCGCGGCGTTCCCGCTCGGACAGGTTGGACCGGCCCGCGGCCCCGGCCACGGCGGCCTGCACGAGCTGCTCGAACGGCGCGGCCTTGGACACCCAGCCGATCGCGCCGGCCACCACGGCCGCGGCGATCCGGTTGCGGCTGGAGGACCCGGTCACGACCAGCACCTGCCAGCCCATCGCCCGCAGCGGCACCACCAGGTCGGCCCCGTCCACGTCCAGGCCGAGGTCCATGTCCAGCAGCACCAGGCCGCGCTCGGCGCCGGCCTGGGCCTCGGCCAGGATCGCCTCCTCCGAGGTGACCGGGCAGCGCTTGGCCGGCAGGCCCTGGGCGCGCAGCGCCAACACGAGAGAGGTGGCCACGATCGCGTGATCGTCGATCACCAGAACGGGTGGTCGCATCAGCGTCCCGCGGGCACGGCCAGGGCCGCGACGGTGCCGTGCCCGTCGGCCGCCGGACGCAGCGACAGGGATCCGCCGGACGCGCCGACCAGCTGCTGGCTCAGGTGCAGGCCGAGGCCGCTGCCGCCGCGCGAGCGGTCGTGCACGCCGCGCCGGAACACCTTGCCGCGCACCTCCGGGGCCAGGCCGGGGCCGTCGTCACGCACCTCGACCTGCACGGTGCGGCCGTGGGCGCGGGCGCTGACCAGCACCTTCGCCCCCGGCGCGTGCCGCTCGCAGTTGGCCAGCAGATTGGTCACGACCTGGGCGAACGCGTCGGCCGGCATCGTGGTGCGCAGGCCCGGCTCCACGTCCAGCTCCACGTCGAGGCCGTTGGTCCGGCGCAGGGTGACGATGCGGGTCAGCACCGGGTCCACCGCGCAGCCCATCGGCTCGGCCCGCTGGTCGAGCAGGTTGCGCAGGCGGCCGATCTCCTCGCGGACGGCCTCGCCCAGCAGCTCCCGGTCGTCGGTGCCGGCGTGGTTGAGCACGTGGGTCATGCCGTCCAGGCCGGCCAGCACGTTGTGCAGCTCGTGGTCCAGCTCGGCGATGCGGTCCACCCGCAGCTGCGAGGTGTGCCAGCGCTCGCGCAGCCGGCGGGCCAGGGCCGCGCACATGATGACCGCGCCGCACAGCCGCAGGCTGGCCCCGCCCAGCCCCATGTTGCCGGTCTCGCGCAGCACCTGGGCCAGGAAGACCACCACCATGCCGGCGCCGAGCCCGTAGGCCATCGGCACCCGGTTGCGGATGCCGTACGCGATGTAGGCCAGCGTCACGAGCAGCCACAGCCCCACCAGCAGGCGGTCCAGCGTGCCGTCGGCGGCCAGCGCGTCCAGCGCCGGCACCTCGTAGACCAGCACCGCCAGCGCGACCGCCACGACCATGCCCGCCAGGCCGCCCGGCCAGCCCATCGTCCACGACGGCTGGCCCGGCACCAGGGCCATCGCCATCAGCGCCAGGAACAGCAGGACGCCGGTGGTGCGCAGCAGGCCCATCACGTGCTGGGTGTTGGGCGTGGTGAAGGCGATGACGGTGGTGGGCAGCACAACCACCGCGTAGACCGTTACGGCCGCGGCCAGTCCGCCGATACCTCTGCTGTCGTCCAGTCGAGCCAGCATGTACGCCATCACGACACCGCAGGCGGTGAGACCGGCCACCGCCACGACCAGCAGCAGCTGGCCGGACTGGTCCGGGATGACGGTGCGGGCCGGCGAGAGGTTGACCGCGATCGTCGCGAGCACGGCGACCGTCGCCGGGACGCGGACCGCGGGTATGCGCCCTAGCCAAGCGTGCCCTGTCATGCGCAGCCCCCTGCCCACAACGTCGGCGCGGCCGTGGGAGAACGACCGCCTTGATGATGCTTCAACCAACCGGCCTATCGACCGAGCGGCCGGACGCGTTATCCGGTATCCGGGTACGAATCTTGGTCACCGAGAGGTCGACGATCCGGTTGCCCGGCAACGCCAGATACCCAATTTTGACGATGAGTCGTCCGGGCCGCGCGGGCAGTCTAGTGGTGTCCAACCGCACCGGGGTCCGGGAGAGCCCCCGGTGGGGGGCGATGCAAGACCGTGGCGGCGTCGGTAGCCCCCAGCCGGCGCCGCCCCGGCGCACGACACATTCCCAGGCAGTACCGCAGGAAACCGCGTCCACTCCCCGGAGTGGGCAGGACCCGGCGACACCCCCAGACGCCGGGTCGTGGCACAACGCGAGAGGGCCCCGCAGCCATGTCGGCTACGGGGCCCTCTCGACGTTCAAACCCACGCCCCCGAGGCGAAGCCTCGGCTCGGGGGTCTGGGGGTCGCCCCCAGATGCGAACGACGGGCGATCAGGTTCGCGCAGTCCGCGGACAGACGTCCTCCCGAGCCCGTCCCCTCACTTCTTGCGCTTGCCGTAGCGCGCCTCGAAGCGGGCGACGCGGCCACCGGTGTCCAGGATCTTCTGCTTGCCCGTGTAGAACGGGTGGCAGTTGGAGCAGACCTCGACGTGGATCGCACCGGAGGTCTTGGTGCTGTGGGTGGTGAAGGTGTTGCCGCAACCGCAGGTCACGGACGTCTCCACGTACTCCGGGTGAATGCCGGCCCTCATGTGCTTGCTTCCTCTCATCGGCGGCCGCCGGGTCCCCTTGGCTGCTGCTGGGGTGAACCGGAGCCTGACTCGACCGTCCATTCTGCCAGACGGCCCGACACCTGCATAAACAGGCCGCCCCGGTGGTTTGTTCCCCGTCGACCACTCGCCGCTCGGCGCGGTCCGCTGGGCGCTGCGAGCGGCCTTCCACCGACCTCACCCGCCCGCCAAATGGCCTATTCGCCACACTGTGGCCCGTGTCATGCGCGCTGGACGCCTGTTCGCCGCCGCGGCCACTGCCGCCGGCGGTGTGGCTGATCGTGCCCATGCTGTTCACGGCCACTGTGTTGGGCCTGCTCGGGGCCGCCTGCCTGGCGTTGGACGTGGGCGACGGCACGCTGCCGCTGTCGGCTCCGGTGTTCGGGGCGGCGGCCGCGGTGACGGCGGCGCTGCGTTCGGGGGTGGCCTGGGGCCGGCACACCCGGCTGCGCCGGCTCGCCGGCGGGTACCCGGCGCTGGTGCTGGCCGCCGGGATCGCGCTGAGCTGGCTGGCCCTGCCCGACCTGGTGGCGATCGCGATCGGCGCGCCGGCGGCGGCGGTGTCGGTGGCGCTGTGCGTGTGGGAGCACCAACTTTCGTCTGATGACGGGGCGTGACCCGGCGCTCACGTTTCCACTCCCGGCAACGGCCGCTGACGTGACTCCGGTCACGCCCCTAGCGTCGCCCTCGGCTCGTCAAGATCTCACTTGCTGAGGGGATACGACGTGAACAGTTTTCTGAAGACCGCCGCCAAGGCCGCGTTGGCCGTCACCCTGTCGGTCACCGCGATCGGCGCCGTCCCGCTGGCCGAGGCATCCGCGGCCCCGGCCGCCATCGCCGCGCCCATGTCGGCCGGCGACGGCACCGCGGCCGGCGCGGTCGCCTGGTACCAGGCCCACAACGGCAGCACCGCCTACCAGGGCTACTGCGAGAAGGCGGCGGAGAACGCCTACGGCACCACCGGCGTCTGGGCCTCGGCCAACGCCCACTGGAACGGCGCCTCCCCCAAGCACGCGGGCGACCACAACCCGCCGCTGGGCGCCTTCGTGTACTGGAACATCAGCGCCTACGGCCACGTCGGCATCTCCGACGGCGCGGGCGGCTTCTGGGCCTCCAGCGTCAACGGCCGCATCGGCCACGTGACCAAGGCCATGGGCGGCTACGACTACTTCAACAACTACCGGGGCTGGACCCCGGCGGCCCGCCCGCACCAGTAAAGCCATCGCCGGGCCACTCCCACCGTCCCGGCCTTCCGGGGGCTCCACGCCTCCCCCGCACCGGGGTCCCCATTCGTTTGGAAGGGGGCTTTCCTCCACTCCGAGTGGAGGAAAGCCCCCTTCCAAGCACCAAACGGGGCCCTTTCCGGTTGGGAAGGGCCCCGTTGGCGTCTACGCGATCAGTCGTCGCCGTTGCTGCCCGGCGTCGTCTTGGCCACCTGCATCAGGAACTCGATGTTGGTACGGCTCTTGCGCAGCCGGTCCAGCAGCAGGTCGATGGCCTGCTGGCTGTCCAGGGCGTGCAGCACGCGGCGCAGCTTGTGCATCACGGCCAGCTCGTCCGGCGGGAGCAGCAGCTCCTCCTTGCGGGTGCCGGACGGGTCGACGTCGACGGCGGGGAAGACCCGCTTGTCGGCGATGCGCCGGTCCAGCTTGAGCTCGGCGTTACCGGTGCCCTTGAACTCCTCGAAGATGACCGTGTCCATGGTCGACCCGGTCTCCACCAGCGCGGTGGCGAAGATGGTCAGCGAGCCGCCACCCTCGATGTTGCGCGCGGCGCCGAGGAAGCGCTTGGGCGGGTAGAGCGCGGTCGAGTCGACACCACCGGACAGGATGCGGCCCGATGCCGGCGCGGCCAGGTTGTACGCGCGGCCCAGACGGGTGATCGAGTCCAGCAGCACGACCACGTCGTGCCCCATCTCCACCAGGCGCTTGGCCCGCTCGATGGACAGCTCGGCCACGGAGGTGTGGTCGCCCGGCGGGCGGTCGAAGGTGGAGGCGATGACCTCGCCCTTCACCGACCGCTGCATGTCGGTGACCTCTTCCGGACGCTCGTCCACCAGCACCACCATCAGGTGGCACTCGGGGTTGTTCGTCGTGATCGCGTTGGCGATCGACTGGAGCACCGAGGTCTTGCCGGCCTTGGGCGGGGACACGATCAGCGCGCGCTGGCCCTTGCCGACCGGCATCACCAGGTCGATGACGCGGGTGGTGAGGATGTGCGGCTCGGTCTCCAGGCGCAGGCGCTCGTTCGGGTAGAGCGGCGTGAGCTTGGTGAACTCGGGCCGGTTGCGCACCTGGTCGGGCTCGAGCCCGTTGATGGTGTCCACCCGGACCAGCGGGTTGAACTTCTGCCGCTGCTGCTCGCCCTCGCGGGGCTGGCGCACGGCGCCGGTGATGTTGTCGCCGCGGCGCAGGCCGTGCTTGCGCACCAGCGACAGCGACACGTAGACGTCGTTCGGGCCGGCCAGGTAGCCGGAGGTGCGCACGAAGGCGTAGTTCTCCAGCACGTCCAGGATGCCGGCGACGGGCAGCAGCACGTCGTCGTCGCGGACCTCGGTGTCGCCACCGCCGCCGCCCTGGCCGCGCTCGACGCCGTCACGGCCGCGCCTGCGGTCGCGGAAGCGACGCCCGCGGCGGCCGCCGCGCTCGTCGTCGTCATCGTCCTGCTGGCGGTTGTCCGGCCGGTTGTTGCCCTGCTGCCGGTCGCCGCGGGAGCCGCGGTCGTTGCGGTCGCGCTGGCGGTCGCCGCGGTCGCGCTGCTCGCCGCGGTCGCCCTGCTGGCGGTCGCCGCGGTCACGCTGCTCGCCGCGGTCGCCCTGCTGACGGTCCTGGCGGTCCTGCCGCTCCTGACGCTCGCCCTGCTGCGGGCGGTCGCCGGCCGAGGCCGAGGACTGCTGCTGGTCAGAGCTGTCGGGGGCGCCGGCGGGACGGCCGGCGGTGCGACGGCGCCGGTTGTTGCGGCGGCCGCCCTCCTCCTCGCCCTGACGCGGCGCGGGGGCGGTCTCCGCCGGGGCCGAGGCCTCGGGGGCGGGCGCCGGCGCGGGCGCCTCGACCGGAGCGGGCGCCTCGGCCTTGGCCTCGGCGGCCTTCTCCTTCTTGCCGTCGGCGGCGCGGGCGGGCTTCTCGGCGGTGCGGCGAGCCGGCTTGGACGCGGTGACACCGGTCAGCGGCAGCTCGGCGGTCTCGGCGCGGCCGCCGGAAGACCCCTGGCGCTCCTTGATCGCGGCGATCAGGTCGCCCTTGCGCATGCCCGCGGTGCCGCTGATGTTGAGTTGACCGGCGAGCTCGCGCAGTTCCGCGAGCACCATGCCGGACAGTCCTGCGCGGCGCTTCGTGGTGGTCAGCGGGGTCTCCTTGGATTCGGTACGGGGGGCAGGAGCCGAGTCCTGCTGGGAACCCGGCGCGGCGGACACCGCGTCGCTGCCCAAGAGATCGGTGTTGCTCACACATGTCCTTCCTGACCGGTCCGAGCCTCCTACTTGGACCAGCTGCGCCGTCCCGAACGCTGAACGGCGCGGTCGCCCGTGAGCGGGCGGAAAGCCGCGAACACGGGACTTGTCGGTCACCACAGCGGCCGGGTATCCCGCCAGACGTCGACTAGGACGTTCCGATCGGGAGATGCGTACCGGGACGAGTGCCCGGGCACGACACCGGCGCCCGTGCGCTCGGTGACTGATCTACCCTGAGGGTAGACGGCAGGCCGGCATGGTGCAACAACCGGTCCCCGGCGTGGCGCATCCGTCACAACACCCACGACCAGGACTTTGTGGCAAAATCAACCGATCGGCCGAACCTGTACGCCGTCCCGGTCGATTTTCAGCCGTCGGGCCCGGAAGCCGGACAGGTCCACCCCGGGCGGAACCTCCTGATCCCCGCTGACCAGCGTGAACACCGTGGGACCGGCGCCGGACACGGTGGCCGGCAGGCCGGCCGCGCGCAGCGCCTCGACAACACGGATCGTGTCCGGCCACGCCGGTTCGCGATACCCCTGGTGCAGTCGATCCTCCGTGGCGGGCAAAAGAAGTTCGGGCGCGACGGTCACGGCGTGCACCGCCAGCGCTGCCCGTCCGGCCGCGAACGCCGCGTCAACGTGCGGCACCTGGGCCGGCAGCAGCCCGCGGGTGGTCTTCGTGGACGACTCCGTGGCCGGAACGAAGACGATCGCCCCCAGGTCGGGGTGGGGTTCGAGGCGAACGGCCCGGAAGCACTGCCCCTTCTCCCCCTCGCCCCACGCCAGCACCAGACCGCCGAGCATGCTGGCCGCCGCGTTGTCGGCGTGCCCCTCGAACTCCGCGGCCAGCTGCAAGGCCCGGTCATCCAACGTCTTGCCGACCAGCGCGTAGCCGGCGGCGACACCGGCGACGACGGCGGCGGCCGAGGAGCCGAGGCCGCGGGAGTGCGGGATGGTGTTGCGGCACCGGACAATCAGACCGTCCGGCACCCCGTCGACGGCTCGGATCGCCCGCACCAGCAGGTGATCCTCGTCGAGCGGCACCTGCCCCGCACCTTCGCCCCGCACTTGCACATCGAGGCCGGAGGCAGCGGCTTCAACCGTCACCTCGTCGTACAGGCCGAGCGCGAGACCCAGGGCGTCGAAGCCGGAGCCGAGATTGGCGGTGGAGGCCGGAACCCGGACATGAACCGCCCTCACACCAGCTCCAGGGCGTGCGCGACCGCGCCGGGCTCCACCGGCAGCACCTCGAACTCCGGCATGCCCTTCAGCGCGGTGTCCGGGTCCTTCAGCCCGTGACCGGTCACGGTGCACACCACCGTGGAACCCTTGGGCAGCCGGCCATCCGCGGCCGTCAGCAGCAGACCGGCGACGCTGGCGGCGGAGGCGGGCTCCACGAACACGCCCTCGCGCGAGGCCAGCAACCGGTACGCGGCAAGGATCTGGTCGTCGGTGACAGCGTCGATCAGGCCGTCCGAGTCGTTACGGGCGTTGATCGCGCCGTCCCAGGAAGCGGGATCGCCGATGCGGATCGCGGTGGCGACGGTCTCCGGGTTCTTCACCGGAGCGCCCTGCACGAGCGGGGCCGCGCCGGCCGCCTGGAAACCGAACATCCTTGGCGCGGCGGCAATCACGCCGTCCTTCGCGTACTCGGTGTAACCCTTCCAGTACGCGGTGATGTTGCCGGCGTTGCCCACCGGCAGCAGGTGCACGTCCGGCGCCCGGCCCAGCACGTCGCACACCTCGAAGGCGGCGGTCTTCTGGCCGTCGATGCGGATCGGGTTGACCGAGTTCACCAGGGAGATCGGGAACTCCGCGGCGGTCTTGCGGGCCAGCTCAAGGCAGTCGTCGAAGTTGCCGTCCACCTGGAGGATGCGGCAGCCGTGCATGACCGCCTGGGCCAGCTTGCCCAGCGCGATCTTGCCGCTGGGCACCAGCACCGCGCAGGTGAGCCCGGCCTTGGCCGCGTAGGCCGCGGCCGAGGCGGAGGTGTTGCCGGTGGAGGCGCAGATGACCGCCTTCGCCCCCTGCGACACGGCCAGGCTGATCGCCGCCGTCATGCCGCGGTCCTTGAACGAGCCGGTCGGGTTGGCCCCCTCCACCTTCAGGTAGACGCGGCTGCCGGTCAGCTCGGACAAGTGCCCGGCCTCGACCAGCGGCGTGCCGCCCTCGTGCAGGGTGACGATCTCGGCGTCGGCCGGCAGCGGGATCCGGTCCCGGTAGGCGGCGATGATCCCCGGCCATCCCGGTCTGACAGCAGTGATCATGACTCTTCCCCTTCGACCCGCATGACGCTGACGACCTCACGGACCACCGGCAGTCCGGCGATCTTGTCCACGGTTCCGCGCAGCGCTGCGTCGGAGGCGGCATGGGTGACCACGACCAGGCTGGCGTCCACCGGACGGCCCTCCTGGCGCACCACGGCGATGCTCACGTCGTGTTCGGCGAACACGGCGGCGACCTGGGACAGCACGCCCGGACGGTCGGCCACGTCCAGGCTGATGTGGTAGCGGGTGCTGGCCTGGCCCATCGGCCGGACCGGCAGGTCCGCGTACGCCGACTCGCGCGGGCCGCGCCCGCCGGCGACGATGTTGCGCGCCACCGCGACCAGGTCGCCCAGCACCGCGCTGGCCGTCGGCGCGCCGCCCGCGCCCTGGCCGTAGAACATCAGCTGGCCGGCCGCGTCGGCCTCGACGAACACGGCGTTGAAGGCGCCGCCGACCGAGGCCAGCGGGTGGCTGTTGGGGATCATCGCCGGATGCACGCGGACGGCGACCGACTCCACGCCGTCGGCGTCGGTGACCCGCTCGCAGATGGCCAGCAGCTTGACCGTGCGGCCCAGTCCGCGGGCGGCCGCGATGTCGGCCGAGGTGACCTGGGAGATGCCCTCGCGGTGCACATCCCCGGCGGTGACCCGGGTGTGGAAGGCCAGCGAGGCCAGGATGGCCGCCTTGGACGCGGCGTCGAACCCGTCGACGTCCGCGGTCGGGTCCGCCTCCGCGTAGCCGAGGCGGCTGGCCTCCTCCAGTGTCTCGGCGTAGCCGGCGCCGGTGGCCGACATGGCCGAGAGGATGAAGTTGGTGGTGCCGTTGACGATGCCCATGACCCGGTTGATCCGGTCCCCGGCCAGGGATTCGCGCAGCGGGCGCAGCAGCGGGATGGCCCCGGCCACCGAGGCCTCGAAGTAGATGTCGGCCCCGGACTCGTCGGCCGCCGCGTACAGCTCGGGACCGTGCTCGGCCAGCAGCGCCTTGTTCGCGGTGACCACG
The DNA here is from genome assembly GCF_044547355.1 of Kutzneria sp. NPDC052558. Taxonomy (NCBI): domain Bacteria; kingdom Bacillati; phylum Actinomycetota; class Actinomycetes; order Pseudonocardiales; family Pseudonocardiaceae; genus Kutzneria; species Kutzneria sp. NPDC052558. Next base: position 218,376 of record NZ_JBIUAG010000013.1, on the reverse strand, counting down.
GACTTGCCGGCGCGCAGCGCCTTCAGCAGCAGCGAGCGCACCGGCTCGATGCCGCCGATCACCTCGATGACAACGTCCACATCGGACTCGACCAGCGAGTCGGCGTCGGTGGTGAGCAGCCCGGCCGGCACGTCCCGGCTCTTGTTGAGCCGGCGCACGGCGATGCCGGCCAGCTCAACCGGCGCCCCGATCCTGGCCGCGAAGTCCTCCGCCTGGTCGGTGAGCAGCCGCGCCACCTCGGTGCCGACGGTGCCGCAGCCGAGCATCGCGACCTTGATGGGTTTCACGACTATGCCTCCAGGCGGAACAGGTCGTCCTCGGTCTCCCTGCGCAGCAACAGCCGGCTCTGCCCGTCCTTGACGGCGACGACCGCCGGACGGGGCAGCCGGTTGTAGCCGTTGGCCATGGCGTAGCAGTAGGCGCCGGTCGCGGCCAGCGCGAGCAGGTCGCCGGGCGCGATGTCGCCGGGCAGCCAGCAGTCGCGCACCACCACGTCGCCGGACTCGCAGTGCTTGCCTACCACGCGGGACAGGGTCGCCGGCACGTCCTCGTCGACGCGGCGGGACACCAGCCGGCAGTCGTAGGCCGCGTCGTACAGGGCGGTGCGGATGTTGTCGCTCATGCCGCCGTCGACGCTGACGTAGCGCCGGCCGGCGCCGCCGCCGAGCACGACGTCCTTGGTGGTGCCCACTTCGTACACCGTGACGGTGCCGGGGCCGGCGATGGCGCGGCCCGGCTCCACGGCCACGCGCGGCACCGGTAGGCCCTCGTTGTCGCACTCCTTGCGCACGATCTGGCGCAGTTGCTCGGCGAGTTGCCCGACCGGCGGCGGGTCGTCGTCCGGCAGGTAGGCGATGCCGAGGCCGCCGCCGAGGTCCACAGTGGACAGGTCGGCCAGCGCGTCGGACCCGTGTTCCTTGTGCAGCTCGGAAAGCAACCCGATCACGCGGTGCGCGGCGATCTCGAAACCGTCGGCGTCGTAGATCTGCGAGCCGATGTGGCTGTGCAGGCCGACCAGCGTGAGCCCCTCGGCCTTGAGCACCCGGCGGGCCGCCTCGGCGGCATCCCCGCCGGCCAACGAGAAGCCGAACTTCTGGTCCTCGTGCGCGGTGGCGATGAACTCGTGGGTGTGGGCCTCGACGCCGACCGTGACGCGGATCAGCACCGCCTGCCGCACGCCGCGGCGGCGGGCGATCTCGTCCAGCCGGGCGATCTCCAGGAACGAGTCCAGCACGACCACGCCGACCCCGGCGTCGACCGCCATGGCCAGCTCGGCCGTGGACTTGTTGTTGCCGTGCAAGGCGATCCGCGCCGGCGGGAACTCCGCGCGCAGCGCGATGGCCAGCTCGCCGCCGCTGCACACGTCCAGCCCGAGGCCCTCCTGCGCGACCCAGCGGGCGATCTCCACCGACAGGAAGGCCTTGGAGGCATAGTGCACCAGCGCCGGGTCGCCGAAGGCCTCGGCGTGGGTGCGGCAGCGGGTGCGGAAGTCGTCCTCGTCGACCACGAACAGCGGCGTGCCGTACTGCTCCGCCAGGTCCCGCACGTCCACGCCGGCGAACTCGACCACGCCGTCCGCGCGGCGGCCGGTGTTGAGCGGCCACACGTTGACCGGCAGCGTGTCCAGCTCGTCTGAAGTGGACGGTCGGGGTCCCGCGGTGTTCGCCGGCACGAGCACGTCGGCGTGACGTGGGCCGGCGGGGTGTGCGCGCATGACTTTCCTACATCCGTTCCGGGGCGGAGACGCCGAGCAGGGCCAGGCCGTTGCGCAGCACCTGCCGCGTGGCGCGGTAGAGGTGCAGCTGCGGGACGGCCCGCGCCGACACCTCCTCGTCGCCCTTGGGCAGCACCTTGGCCTGGGGGTCCTTGTCGTCGTAGTACTTGTGGAAGGAGCCGGCCAGCTCCTCCAGGTACCGCGCCACCCGGTGGGGCTCGCGCAGCTCGGCCGCCGAGGCGACGACCTTCGGGAACTCGCCGAGGGTGCGGATCAGCGCACCCTCCTTGTCCAGGGTCAGCAGGCTCAGGTCGGCGTCGGCGACCTGACCCTCGTCGATCTTCAGGTCGGCCGCGTTGCGCAGCACGCTGCACACCCGAGCGTGCGCGTACTGCACGTAGTACACCGGGTTCTCGGCCGACTGCTTGCGCAGCAGGTCCAGGTCGATGTCCACGGCGGAGTCCACAGAGGACCGGATCAGCGAGTACCGGGCCGCGTCCACGCCGACCGCGTCGACCAGGTCCTCCAGCGTGATCACCGTGCCGGCCCGCTTGCTCATCCGCACCGGCTTGCCGTCGGCGACCAGGTTGACCAGCTGGCCGATGAGCACCTCGACGGTGTCCGGGTCGTCGCCCAGCGCCGCCGCGGCCGCCTTGAGCCGGCCGATGTAGCCGTGGTGGTCCGCGCCCAGCATGTAGATGCACAGGTCGAAGCCGCGGTCCCGCTTGTCCTTGAAGTACGCGATGTCACCGGCGATGTAGGCCGGCTGGCCGTCGCTCTTGATGACGACCCGGTCCTTGTCGTCGCCGAAGTCCTTGGACCGGATCCACCAGGCGCCGTCCTGCTCGTACAGGTCGCCGGAGGCCTTGAGCCGCTCGACGGCCCGCTCCACCGCGCCCGACTCGTGCAGCGAGTTCTCGTGGAAGTACACGTCGAAGTCGGTGCCGAAGTCGTGCAGGCTCTGCTTGATCTCGTCGAACATCAGGTTCACGCCGACCCGGCGGAAGGTCTCGTCCCGCTCGGCGTCGGGCAGCGAGAGCACGCTGGGCTCCCGCCTGAGGATCTCGGCCGCGATGTCGCCGATGTAGCCGCCGCCGTAGCCGTCGGCCGGGGCCGGCTCGCCTTTGGCCGCGGCCACCAGCGAGCGGACGAACCGGTCGATCTGCGCGCCGGCGTCGTTGAAGTAGTACTCCCGGGTCACCGCGGCGCCCTCGGCCTCCAGGACCCGGCCCAGGGCGTCGCCGACCGCGGCCCACCGGGTGCCGCCCAGGTGCACCGGGCCGGTCGGGTTGGCCGAGACGAACTCGAGGTTGATCTTCTTGCCGGCCAGCAGCTCGTTGTGGCCGTAGGCGGCGCCGGCGGTCAGCGCCTCCCGCACGATCGCGCCCTGCGCGTCGGCGTCCAGCCGCAGGTTGAGGAAGCCCGGCCCGGCGACGTCCACCGCGGCCACGCCGTCCTGCTTGGTCAGGGCCTCGGCCAGCCAGCCGGCGAAGTCACGGGGGTTCACCCCGAGCTTCTTGGACACCTGCAACGCCAGGTTGGTGGCGTAGTCGCCGTGCTCCGGGTTGCGGGGTCGCTCCACCGTCACCTCGGCCGGAAGCACGCCGGTGTCGAGGCCTCGGGAGGTGAGGACGTCGACGGCGGCGGAACGGACAAGATCGGCAAGAGCGGCTGGAGTCACCCAGGCAGTCTAGGAGAGCGTATTCGCAGCTCGCGATGGGGTTATTCACAGAGGGAGGGGGGCAACGGCGCAGGTCGCGCGGCCGTGACCGGATCGGGGTCTGACGGAATTCTCATCCCCGGTCCCTACACTTGCCGCCGAAGGTCTGGACCGGTGTGGTCCAGCTCACGATCGAGGGCGGGGAGATGGCCGGCGGGAAGAAGAAGGGCGGCGGCGGCAAGAAGAAGAACAACGCCGTCAACGCGGCACGCGGACAGATGGTGGCCGGCAAGGGCAAGCCCTGGGGCACCATCATCGCCGTCGTCGTCGTGCTGTTGCTGGCCATCGGCGTGTTCAGCTACGCCTATGTCCGGATCAGCGAGCAGAACGCCGCGCAGGCGGCGCTGGCCCAGTGGCAGCCCAGCGACAGCAACAAGGACCCGTCCACCAAGATCCCGGGCATCGTGGTCAAGGACTACAAGTCCGGTCAGCACGTGCAGCCCACCCAACGGGTGGCCTACGACCAGTCGCCGCCCTTCGGTGGCCCGCACGACGGGTTCTGGGCCGACTGCGACGGCGTCGTCTACAAGACCGCGGTGCGCAGCGAGAACATGGTGCACGCGCTGGAGCACGGCACCGTGTGGATCGCCTACAACCCCGACAAGATCAAGGGCGGTGACCTGGACACGCTCAAGCTCAAGGTCACCGGCAAGCAGTTCATGATGCTGTCGCCGTACCCGGGCCTGGACAAGGCGGTCTCGCTGCAGTCGTGGGGCCACCAGCTCAAGGTGGACAGCGCCACCGATCCCCGTATCGACGAGTTCATCTCGGCGCTGCGCACCAACCAGTACGAGTACCCCGAGGTCGGCGCCAGCTGCGACGCCCTGGGCCCTGGCCAGTTCGACCCGAACAACCCGCCGCCGTTCGACCCGTCCAAGCCGGGCCCGGACGCGGTGCCGATGACCGGCACCGGCGCGCAGGACGCCACCAACGAGCAGCAGCCGGCCGGCCAGCCGACCTCGGGCTCGGGCACGCCCACCCCGACCAGCACGTCCACCAGCGGATGACCGAGACCGACGAGCTCGACGAGGTCGCGGAGGAGGAGCTGCCCAGCGGCCCCGTCTCCGCGACCACGCGGGTCCTGGTGCTGGCCGCCGCCGCGGTGGCCATCCTGCTGCTCGGCGCGGCCGTCGGGCTGCTGATCAAGCTGCCCGGCGGCGGCTCCTCGGACAACCCGGGCCCCGGCTCGGTCGAGGTCGGCTTCGCCCAGGACATGTCCCTGCACCACGAGCAGGCCGTGACCATGGCCAACTGGGCCCGTGACCACACCCAGGACCCGCAGATCAAGCAGCTGGCCTTCGACATCCAGTCCACGCAGGAGGACCAGTCCGGGCGGATGCGAGGCTGGCTCATGCTGTGGGGCCAGCCCGAGCAGTCCCCGACCGGGCGCTACATGGCGTGGATGGCCGGGCCCAGCGACGGCATGGCCGGCATGCCCGGCATGAACGGCAACCAGATGCCGACCAACGGCGTCGACCACATGCCCGGCTACGCCAGCAGCGCGGAGATCTCCAAGCTCCAGTCGCTGACCGGGCCGGACATGGACGGCTACTTCATCCAGCTGATGATGCGCCACCACCTCGGCGGGGCCCCGATGGCCCAGTTCGCCGCCGCCCACGCCACCGTGCCCGCGGTCCGCGTGCTGGCCGAGAACATGCTCAAGTCCCAGGACTCCGAGGTCCAGCTGATGAAGCAGATGATGGCGGCCAAGAACATCCAGCCGCTCCCGATGAACTGATCATCTGATTCCCGACAGTGACATGAAGGGCCCCTTCCTCACGTTCAGCGTGAGGAAGGGGCCCTTCATGACATCGAAAGCGGCTGCGGGTCGGTGGGGTGAGACGTTCAGGGAGCGGGCTAACAGCGGCGCGGCGGTCCGCTCCCTGAACGTGAGGTGACCTGACCCCCGTCTCGGCCTGCCTCGTTTATCCCCTTGTGCGACCCTTTTCCCTCCCGAGGAGGTGACGCTTACGCTATGCCACCAAAGCTCGGGTTGGGTTCCGCCAAACGAGTGAAGCGTTTCAATCAAGCATGAACGCCGCTGCGCTGTGTCACCAGATTTTCCCCGCGGCGCTCGAAGACGATGTCCTGGGCCGCGCGCAGGCCGGTGGCGATCGCGCCGATCAGCACGGCGTCCTCGCCCAGCTCGCCGGGGCAGATCCGCGGGGTCATCGGGCTGATCTCGTGCAGCGCCTTCTCCAGCGGGTCGATCAGCAGGTCCGTGTTGGAGCCGATGCCGCCGACCAGCAACACCACCTCCGGGTCGATCACCGCCGACACCGAGGCCACCAGGAAGGCCAGCTTCACCGCCTCCTGCTCGACCACCGCCAACGCGGCCGCGTCGCCCTGCCGGGCCAGCTGGAACACCTCACGGGCCGAGCTCGCGTTGCGCACGCCGTGCTCACGGGCCAGCTTCACCACCGAGTTCGCGGCGGCGGCCTGCTCAAGCATGCCCGGCGTGGACGGCGTCCAGCCCTCCGAGTCCTCGTCCACCCAGCCGTAGGGCAGGTAGCCGACCTCGCCCGCGGCCCCGTGCGCGCCGCGGAACAGCTGCCCGTCCACCACGATGCCCATGCCGATGCCGGTGCCCACGTTCACGCAGACGAAGACGTCCACGCCGCGGGCCGCGCCCTGGTCCCGCTCGCCCACCGCGGCCAGGTTGGCGTCGTTCTCCACCAGCAGGTTGGGGCCCAGCACCGCTTCCAGCTCGTCCAGCAGGCCGCGCCGGCCCCAGCCGGGCAGGTTGGGCGCGTAGTGCAGCATCCGGCCTCGGCGGTCGGGCACACCCGGGCTGCCGACCACCGTCAGGACCACATCGGACAGTCGCATGCCGGCCTGGCCCACCACGCCGGTGGCCATCTCGTGCACCGTGCGCACCAGGGCGCTGGCCGAGCGGCAACGGTTGGGTTCGTCCACTTTGGCCACCACGGCGCCGGCCAGGTCGGCCACCGCCAGGCGGATCCGGCCGCGACCGATGTCGATGCCCAGGACGTGCCCGGCCGCCGGGTCGGCCTCGTAGAGCACCGCCGACCGGCCGGGGCCGGCGCTGGTGCGGCCGGCCTCCCGGACCAGTCCGTCCTGCTCCAGATCGAGCAGCGCCTGCCCGACCGTGGGCTTGGACAGGCCGGTGTCCTTGGCCAGGCTCGGCCTGGTCGCGGCGCCGCCGCGGCGCAGCCGGTCCAGCACGATCCGCTGGTTGAGCTCCCGCATGCTCGCGGGCGTGCCGACCTGTGGCGCCCTCACACCCACTGCCTCCGTGTCCGGGGGCCGAGGCCCCGCCGACCTCCCATAGTAGGAGGCAATCGGATCAATGGAGGTGAGCCGCCAGGGCGCGGCGCAGACCAGCGAAGGCCGGGAACACCTCCACCCGGGGGTCGACGCCGTCCGTCCGGCCGAACGTCACGATGGTCCAGACCAGCTCGCGGCCGAGTCCAGCGGTGTAGACCACGGCCTCGCAGCCCGCACAGCTGGCCACGGCGGCCACCGGCGCGAGCGCCAGCGGATGGTCGGCGGCGACCCCCTCCACCAGCTGTTTCTCCAGCGCGACGCGCTGGTCGGCGGACGCGATCAGCCACGACTCCGGCAATAGTCCGGACGGCGTCACCCGCTCAGTCTCCCGCAAGATCAGGTCACGAGTTCGGCGGCAGTGCTCGTCGGCGTGTTCCCCCTGCGCCGTCTATATGTTAAGAACCTTTCCTAATTCGATCAGGGAGGTGGGGCGTGGCTTCGGACACGCAGCAGGGGCAGGCGGGCCTCGAACGCCAGATCGGCCCGTGGCAGGCGACCGCCATCAACATGACCCAGATGTGCGGCGTCGGGCCGTTCCTGACGATCCCGCTGATGGTGGCGGCCATGAACGGGCCGCAGGCCATGTTCGGCTGGATCATCGGCGCGATCATCGTGCTGGCCGACGGCCTGATCTGGGCCGAGCTCGGCGCGGCCATGCCGGGCGCCGGCGGCACCTACATCTACCTGCGGGAGGCGTTCCAGTACCGGACCGGGCGGCTGATGCCGTTCCTGTTCGTGTGGACCGCGGTGCTGTTCATCCCGCTGATCATGTCCACCGGCGTCATCGGCCTGGTGCAGTACCTCGGCGTGCTGTGGCCGGCGGTGGTGGACGACACGGGCAGCGTCAACACGCTCGGACACGTCATCGGCGTGCTGGTCACCGGCGTCGTGGTTGTCATGCTGTACCGCAAGATCGGCGACATCACCAAGGTCACCACGGCCTTCTTCGGCGTGATGCTGGTCAGCATCCTGACCGTGATCATCGCCGCCTACAGCCACTTCAGCGCGGCACTGGCCTTCGACTACACGCCGGGCGCGTTCGCCGGCGGCGGCGCGTTCTGGACCGGCCTCGGCGGCGGCCTGATCATCGCCGTGTACGACTACCTGGGCTACAACACCAGCGCCTACCTGGGCGCCGAGGTGCGTCAGCCGGGCAAGACGCTGCCGCGGTCGATCATCCTGTCCATCGTCGGCATCATGGCGCTGTACCTGCTGCTGCAGATCGGCATTCTCGGCGCCGTGCCGTGGCAGGACGTGGCCAAGTCCTCATCGGTGGCCACGCTGGCCGTCAACACGTCGTGGGGCCCGGTGGCCGGCGACATCGTGACCGTGCTCATCGTGGTGACCGCGTTCGCGTCGGTGTTCGCGGGTCTGCTCGGCGGCTCCCGAGTGCCCTACGAGGCCGCCCGCGACAAGCTGTTCCTGCCGGTGTTCGCCAAACTGCACCCCAAGGGCCACTTCCCCACCGCTGGCCTGCTGGTGATGGGCGTGATCACCGCCATCGCCTCGCTGTTCCCCCTGGCCGTGGTGATCAACGCGCTCACCGCCGTCATCGTGCTGGTGCAGTCGGTGGCGCAGATCGCCGCGCTCGTCGTGCTGCGTCGTCGTCAGCCGGAGCTGGTGCGGCCGTACAGGATGTGGCTGTATCCGGCGCCGCTGGTCGTCGCCCTGCTCGGCTGGGGCTTCCTGTACTACTCCACCGACCCACTGTCCAAGATCCTGTCGGTGGCCTGGGTGATCGTCGGCGTCGCCGCGTTCCTGATCTGGGCCCGGGCCGAGCGGGTCTGGCCGTTCGGTGAGAAGGAGATCAAGGAGGAGTACCTCACGACATCGACGTCAGCCGCGTGAGCTCCGCGTCGATGTCCGCCCACAGGTGCTCGTTGCCGGGCATGACGACCTCGTAGGTCTCGTCCAGGAACTCGGCGAGGTCCTCCGCCGGGGCCTCGAAGACCGCCTGGCCCGACGGCGAGCGCAGCTCCACCACGACCATCTCCACGTCGCTGTCCGACGGCCTGATCCGGATGTCGCCCTCGCCGGCGTCGCCGATCAGGCCGTCAGCCAGCAGGTCGCGGGCGAAGGCCCACTCCACGCAGTCGTCCCGGCCAGGACGGAAGGCCGCCACCACCGCGAACGGGTCCAGCGTGTCGTAGCGCAGCTCCACCTCCAGCGGCACCAGGAAGTCGTGCGCGGCCAGGAAGCCGAAGTCCACCCTCGACGTGATCACCTTGCGGTCGTTGCCCATGCTGTCCATCCCCTTCGCTCTCTCACGTCTTCACCCGTGACAGAGGTGGGACGCAGCACCGCTGGGATACCCACGCGGTTTTCACAGAAGACACCCGAACGGGTGCCACTACCAACTCAGGTCCCGGCACTTCCCGGTGGCCTCGCGGGGCTCCACCTGGACCGTCGCGTGCTCGAGCGCGTAGTCGTCGGCCAGCAGTTTCTGGGCCCTGACCAGCACATCGGCCGGCACCGCCGTCGGGGCCACCGCGAGGTGGGCCGAGGCCACCTCCATGCCCGATGTGAGTGTCCACACATGCACGTCATGCGCCTCGGTCACGCCGTCCAGGGCGGTGAGATCGACTCGTAGCTGCTCCACGTCCACCCTTTCGGGCGCGTGCTGGAACAGGATGCGCAGCGCCCGCTTGGCCAGTCCCCAGGTGCGGGGCAGCACGAACACCCCGATCGCCACCGCGATCACCGGGTCCGCGTAGCGCCAGCCCGTCGTGAGCGTGATCAGGCCGCTGATCAGGACGCCCACCGAGCCCACCAGGTCCGACAGCACCTCCAGGTAGGCGCCTCGCAGGTTCAGGCTCTCCTTCGCCCCTTCCCGCAGCAGCAGGAAGGCCGTCGCGTTGATCGCCAGGCCCACGATCGCCGTCAGCACCACCGGCAGCCCCGGCACCTCCGGCGGGGCCGTGAACCGCTCGATCGCCTCGAACAGGACGTAGCCCGCCACCGCGAACAGCAACACCGCGTTCGCCAGGGCCGCCAGCACCTCCGCCCGGTACATGCCGAACGTGCGGTTCTGGTTCGTCCTGTTCCCGGCCGCCAGCATCACCGCCGCCAACGCCAGCCCGATCCCCACCACGTCCGTCAGCATGTGCGCCGCGTCCGACACCAGCGCCAGCGAGCCGGTCGTCACCCCCACCGTGACTTCCACCGCCAGGAACGTCGCCCCGAGCCCCAGCGCCGCCCACAACCGGCCCACGTGCTTGCCCGACGCACTGCCGTGCCCATGCCCGTGCCCCATAGCACCCCAGCCCTTCCCGACCGCCCAACCTTCCGCTCCGCCCACAGCGAACATATAGCGACATGCGCATAGGTTCAATATGGTTAGCCTAACTTTCTCCCTTCGAACCCTGGCATCACCCTCAACCCCGCCCCTGTGGCCTCCACCACACGATCACCCACCCCCGCCGCCCACACCCGCCCGTCACGCCACCCCCACCGCCCTGACCAGCCACTCCACCACCCAGGCCCCCACCCGACAGCCCGTGCAAAACCCCTCCACCCCGTGCTGTAAGCTTCTCCTCGTTGAGCAACGGGCCCCCGTAGCTCAGGGGATAGAGCACCGCCCTCCGGAGGCGGGTGCGCAGGTTCGAATCCTGCCGGGGGCACACAAAACATGGGCAACATCAACATCCGGCCGGCTGACACTCGAAGACACCTACAAGGTGTGAGCGTCAACCGGCCGATTGCTGTTGGTTGTTAACCTGCCCCTGACCTGCACTTACTGCATGACGTGGTCCTCCAGCAGAGAAGCCGACTCGGTCGGCGACTGTGACGCAAGCCACAATGTTGAAGTGCCATTTTTGGCTGATCTGATCGCTAGTAGGTGACGGCACGACCTATCAGCGCGACGGAGACCTGATGGAATACGTTGAATCCCACCAACAGCAGTCCGAGGAGCCGCACGGCCTTGTATGCGACTGCTGCGGCGACGCCTTGAGGCCACGCACGGCGGAGATCGTGCGCCGGGCGGCGCGCACGCCCGACGAGCCGCGACAGGCCGAGCTTTCCCTGGAGGAGAAGGCGCAGCAGATCACTGGCGCGGCTTGGAGCGAGGCCGCTCGGGAACTCTCCAACTTGCTCATGATTTGCAGCAACTGCCACCGTGCGCTTGACGGCGGCACGCTTAGCCCCGCGCCGCCTCGGCGAGCGCCAGCAGTCATCCCCGCCTCGGACGTTATGAACGCGGCGAGTGAGCTGGCGCCGACGGATCGACAGCTTCGCGATCTAGTGCGCGTCGTCAAGGCGGCCCTTCGCAATGCCGGCAACAAGACACCCGGCTACGTGATCGAGTACTCGTTGTTGGCTGCGACGTTTGTGCGATTGCACGAAGTGGCGCAATGTCGTGAGTCGCCACAGGAGACCTCGGAGGACGAGGCTCACAGCCAGGCCCGATCGCTCGCCGTGGCGGCCGCTCGCAGCGCACAGTCGGCGGCGGTCGAGCTACGCCAGACCTACCTCTGCTCCGACCCGCAGATGTCCATGGCCACAAGGAACGCTGCGGTCGCCGAGTTCGGTGGGCAGTGGCTGGGATGGCGAAGCCCGATCCCGGACGAAAAGTTGCAGGCGTTGATCGACGCTCTGCTCAGCGACCAGTGGCCCTCCGAGGAGCGAACGGGCGATGACGACGTCTTGCCCTCCCTACGGAAGCTCATTCACAAGTGCCATATGGATTGGCGCCCGATCCACAAAGGACGAATCAACCGCCAGACGATCGTCTCGACCTCAGTCCGCGTTCATGGACCGACCGGTGAGAGCGCTGAGTTGATCGAGCTCATCCCCGCCCCCGCCTTCGAGGTGGGCTCGCGGGCCGCAGTTGTACGAAGGGTGCTCGCTGAACTCAGTCCGATCGAGCAGGAGATCTGCCTGACCTATGCCGACTGTCCAGGTAGGAGGAGCTGGAAGAAGGCCGCCCAGCTCAATGGGCAGCCCGAAGCGTTCGGCCAAGACCGCGTCCGCCGCAAGATCCTTCGACGCTTCGTGAATCTCCAGGCGAGCCAACCCGTCGATCACCGTGCGACGGGGCGCTGAGACTGTGGCTTCCCGGAAACCTAAGCGGGGCAAGAAGAACTGGCGCTTGGAGCACAGTCTGACCCTGCGGTACCTCACCACGATAACAGGCCTGATTCTCGCCGTCGCGGGCCTCCTCAGTCAGCTCAAGAAATGACTTGAGCCGGCCCGAATTTTGAGGGGAGCCATGCCCCCTCCCGGCGACGCCCGGCTGGAGCCGCTGGCCTCCCGCCGTGCGTACCACAATCTCAACCCGGGCCTGGAGGACGCGGAGGTCGCCGAGGCGATCACGCCGTGTACGCGCTGGTGGCACACAACCACGGCGAGACCCGGATCCGGCCTGACATCAGCAAGCCCGAGAGTGGTCCAGGTGCGCTGGCGCCCGGTGATCGGGTCCTCGACCGCCCAGACGGGTTTGTCGCCCGCGGCTGGTAGCTGGAGATCGCCCTCGACGACTGCCAGCCGCTTCAGGACTACGGCTGCTTCCCGCCCGTCGACCCGTTCGCCCGACGGCCGGACCAGGCCTGCAGCGAGTGAGGGACGAGCCCGTCGACATCGCCCCAGAGCCTGCGACTGTCCGAGACCCAACTCAGCCACTCAGTTTCACTTGCAGGCGTTCCCGATCCCACACGCTCCGCGGCTACTTGTTGAATGGCGGTACGACCGCTGCCCGGCCAGACTCGGTTGAGGTACTCGACGGTGGCTCCCTCAGCGGCTGCCCACCACGCTGTTGGGTGTGGCTCACTCATGGCACGCCCCCGTCGAGCACCGTGGCGGGGTGTGGCTCAAGAGGGGTCTGCCCAGCTCGGAGTAGCGCTGCCCGCCTCGCCTATCACCATTCCGACACGGCGAGGAGAACGGACATGGGACCCATGATCATCGGCATGGACCCGTGCAAGCGGTCGGCCACCGTCGAGATCATCGACCACCGCGAGCACGTCCTACGTACCGGCCGGTTCGGCACCGGTCAGCAGGATTACCAGCGGATGCTGGCGGCCGGTCGGAGCAGATCATGGCGGCGTCACGCACCGGCACGCCAAGGTCGTCGGCGTCGGGGGTCGGGTGCTTGGCGTGCCAGGTCCTGCACAGCATCGTCCAGCTCCGCCCGCGTTCGGGCCGCAGTAAACCCGTGCAACTGGAGGCGGTCCCGAAGGTCGCGCACCGTCGAGACATAGCCGAAGTGCTCGTCGTCGTGCCGCAGCTCGTCCTCGGTGAACAGCGCCGCCAGGTCCGGCACGTAGCTCTCCCGGCAGGCCAGCAGCAGACGGCCGCCTACCTCCATGAAGCTGCGGGCAGACATGGAGGCAATCTTTCAGACCAGCCTCCAGCTTGCTCCACCCAACCCGCCCTACGTCAACAATCTCCCGCCCTCCATCCCGAACCTATCCACCACTAGGAACGCCTTGCCCAGCTCATTGAGCGTCAGTTCCAGCCGCCAGAAGTCCACCTCGCCAGCGCCATTGGCAAAGGGCCGCAGGCCCTGTGCCAACCTGCCGCTGCGCCACTCGTCAAAGTCCTCGGTGACGAAACGGTCACCCTCGTTGTCGTAGATGACACACTCGGCCTCGTACTGGTCGTACTCCGCGTCCTCGTAGGTTTCCTCGTGCACCTGCACGTCCGCCCACGCGAACAGCCGCAGCACCACCTCGGCGTAGCTCGCCAACCCGAGAAACACGCCCCAGCTGGCCAGCTCCTCGGGCTTCTCGCCGTCCTCGTTGTCCACGCCCAGCGAGATGGCGCCGCGTCCGGACGACTTGTTGATCCACTCCTCTATATCCACCACCAGCCGCTTGCCACTGGCCAGCAGCTCCATCCACGGCTTTGCCAGCTGCAGCTGGCGGATACGCAGGACGTACGGGTCGCCCTCGGCGGCCTCGCGCAGCCTGTCCGCCGCGCTTGCGTCCAGCACCTGGGCTTCCGGCACCAGCAGCTTCCACCCGCCCGTGGACGTTCTCTGGAGCGTCTGGCGGTTCACCAGCTGCCAGTGGCAGCGCTTGGTCTCGGGGTGGTACAGCACCACGGCCACCGGCAGGGAGTGGTTGAGCCAGTAGGTCACATGCTCAGCATCCGGCTGGAACCACCAGCCCCTTGGCGCTGTCTCCCGAAACCAGCTCATCCCGGCCTTGATCTGCAGGGCCAGCAGCCGCCCGCGCACGTCCTCGCCGTCGACAACCTCGGCGTGCGCGTCAATGCCGTAGTCCTCAGTCGGCTGCTCGCGGAACAACCAACCCAGCTCGTCCTGGATGGCCAGCTGGGTGTGGGTCACTCCCTCGCTGGCCCTCCTGGCAGAAGGCTTGCGACGCATCCCGACATCTTCCCTCTGCCGGCTCCTCATCCGGGCGGCGGCCAGGCGGAGCGCACCCGACGGGCCGCGCAAGTGCGCAGGTCCGAGCCCTGGGTACCTGCCCACATGAAGTTTCAGATGAACCCCCAGGACGCAGAGAAACCGCAGCTCAGAGCACACGCAAGGGTTCCGCTGGCGCAGAGCCATCCTGCCGGGGGCACGGGCAACGGGCGATGTATGACCGCAGAAGGCGCGGTCATACATCGCCCGTTGCGTTTTCTGGGGCTCTCGCCCCAGACCCCAAGGCAGGAGGGGCTTCGCCCCCTGCACCCCCTTAGGCTCGGCTCGCCGGCGCTCGCCCGGGTGCATAGTGGACCGCAAGGGTGACCATGGTGATGTATGTCCCCGCGTCCGTTACACAGTCCACAGTGGAGGAGTGGCGGCGTGCACTGGATGATCTACCGTGCCTGGACTTTCGACTTGGCGCCGGATCTGTCGTGCCCCACGACTGTGACGCCCAGGTCATCAAGTTCCATCTCGTGCATGACCGGTACGGCGGCACTCCCGAGGTGGGCAAGTCTCAGGTGCTGACCAACACCAGAGGCGACGGCTCACCAGCACTCATTGTCGCGACACCGCCGTTCGCGAGCGGCCCGGAGGTCACCGATCCGGTGGAACTCGAAGGGCGGACGCACTTCACCTTCTCCCACTGCTTGGACGAGATCTCACGGCTGAACTCGATCCGTCCCGGCGCCATCGCCAGAGTGCTCATCCACATCGAAGGCCTCGGATTGGAAGAGATCGGCCGTGAACCGAGCATCATCGGCCCGCGGCGGGCCTTGACCCAGCGGACCGAACACGACTCGGAAAACCTGGTCCCGCGACCGGCTTGACCAACTCCTCAGCGCCAGTTCGGCGGCCCGGGTAAACCACCTCCACCGCTCGTCGCGACGAAGCCAGGGGCTTCGCGCCCTGAACCCTGTGACGGAGTTCGGATGCAGTGGGGTTGCCCGCCAGCCGTCAAGGCAGCTTGAGGCGGTCCAATTCCTCGCGCAGTGCCCGCTTGGGTCGGTGCGCGGCGCGCAGCGCGGCCAGATGAGAACGAAAGTCTTTCTGACGGTCGCAGCGGGCGAACAATGGGCCGGCTTCGGCCAGCAGACCTGCGGCCACCCGGTAGGAATCACGATTCTTGTGCCCGATTGACTGATCGGCGGCGGCGAGCAGAACCGGTATCGCGTCGGCCGGGTGGGTCGCGGCGCGCTGTCGGGCCAGGCGCAGCCAAAGCTCGTCCCGGCAGCCGCCATCCACAGCGGCCTGCCATGCCGCCTCGTCATTGCCCTCCCACAGCAGGACCTCGACCAGTGTCGAGTGTCCTGACGGCCGGGCATACGTCATCGCGGTGAATCGCTCCGTCGCGGCCGGCCGGGATCGCAGTAGCGTGACCGCGCGTGCCCGCCAGGCCGGGAACTGCTCGGCGGTGGCGTCGGACAGGGCGATGTAGTCCGCCAGGCTCGGCCGGTCGGTGAAGTTCGCCCACAGCAGCTCGCCGGCCTCCGCCCGACGGCCGGCCCGGACATGGCAGTCGGCGGCCAACGTGCGCAGCCGCGAGTCTGGCGGGAACTCCGCCATTCCCCGGCCCAACCACTCCAGCGCCTCATCGTCACGGCCGTCGGCGCACAGCCGGTTGGCTATCCGCAGCATGTCGTATCCGCTGGTCACGTCCCTGGCCAGGACCTCGATCAGGGCGTCAGCGCCCCCGTAGCGCTCGGCCAGCTGTTCCATCAGGTAGGTGATGACGAACCGGCGACCGCCGTGCTCCCTCGGCTTCTTGGGCGGCAAGGCCTGCCACGCCCGCTCGACCAACTCCCGGTAGCGGGCCACACCGGTGGGCCCGAGCACCGACTCATAGTCCGGCAGGGCGGTCAGGAACACCTCGTGGTCACTGGCCAGCGCACGGGCGACCAGCAGCTCCGCCAACGCGACCGGATCAGTCACGGCCACCGAACACGCGTCCAGGTGGATCTCCTGGGCCCGACCGAGGGCGCTGCCCAGGCCGCCATCGGATTCGTCGATCAGGCCGGCATTGCCCTCCAGCAACTCCAGCGCGTAGACAGCCAGTTTCGCCGCCGACTGGGGAAATCCCCCGTCGATCAGCTCCTCCACCGCGTCCAGCGCCTCGTCGACCTGATGGAAGTACGAGTAAGCCCCGCCGTAGTCCACGAAGTCGTGTATCTCGATCGCCCGCTGCAGACGCTTGCGCAGCGCACGTTCGTCGTAGGCGTCGGCGGTGTCGACGCCAGCCGCGACGTCCAGCCGGGCGCGCAGCAGTGGATCAGCCCGAGCGGCGGTCAGCAGCTCGTCAGCCAGCCAGGCCGAGTCCTGTGCGCACAGGAACTCGCGCAACCGATCGTCGGCGATCAACTGTCGGCCAAACGCCGCACCGACGATTCACTCACCTTTGCCAGCGCCACGGATGCACATGGTGTCACGGTCACAAGGCGTCCTCAGTGTCGACCCGGAGCTTGCCGAGGCGGTGGTTGAGGCGTTCGAGGTCGAAGGGCTCGGGCTCGCCGCCGTCTTCCCCGGGTCGGGTGCCTTTCCCTCCGACGCAACGGGGGTACACCACGTCCGGCTCGGCGTCGTGGATCGCCTCCACCTTGATGGCGTGCAGCCAACTGTCACCGAAGTCGTAGAGGTAGTCCGCGGTGGCTCCCGGACGCGGCAGCACGTCGGCGAGGTCCACCCGCCATTCGTCGCCGATGTCCAGGTCGTAGGAACCGTCGCTGAATTGCTTGCCGTTGATGGTGAACTGGTGCAGATGGTCGCCGCCCCAGCCCATGACGGCCTGAATCACCACATGGAGATCACCGAGCCTGATATCACCGTCCACCTCCACACGCCGCCACACCGACGGTCGCACGCGCCTGAGGGAGACCTTCAACTGGTAGACGGGTGGCACAGGGCGACGGTCACCGGTCAAGGCGTACCGCCGCAGCTCGTCGACCAGCCGTCCGGCCTCGGGGTGACCGGACGCTTCGACCGCGCTGATCTTCTCGTCGACGTCCGCGCCGGGCAGGTTGTCCCAGATGGCCGGCAGGGCCTCGGACGCCTCTTCCTCGTCGAGCAGGGCCGCGAGCTCATCCACGAGCTGCCAACGCGCATCCTGTGCCGTCGGCTCCGGACCGTCGAACTCGAGGGCGAGGAAGGCCCGAGCCGCTGGGCCGACCTGCGAAAACGTGGCCGCTTCACGCCATGCTGGCAACGCGCTGTCGCCCAGCCCGGCGGCGAGAGACAATGCGATCATCCGGTGCATCGGGGAAGCGGTGGCCGCCGCCACGAGCAACTGCCGGGCGGCTGTGACCGGGGGGGTGGGCATCCAACCACGGACCGGCACGACGCCAGGCCATGTCTTCGTCGAGACGCTCCACGGTGGCCAGCACCTGCGCGATCTCTGGCACGTCGCTGGGCCGCAGCACCCCTTTCGGGGTGATCGGCCGCCCGGATGGTCCCAGCCACATGGCCAACCGCCGCGCTTCGTCGAACGTGGGGCAGGCGCGAGCCTCCGACGCCGCCAGGCGAGTGTCCGTCACAGGGCTCCTCCGGTGGCGGCGGTCATCGTCGACGAAGGACTCGACATCGGACAAGAGGGTGTCGTCACTGGTCATGGCCGTTCTCCCGTTCCGACCTACCCATACTCCCGCACCTGCGCCGGTCAGAGACATGTCGGCCATCCGCGACGTGCGGACGCCCGGGCTGTGCTGGCGTCACCTTCCCCGACGCCGGCGGTGTGCCGAGCTACCACTCGTCCTCGAACACGCCGAACGGCGCGCCGCCCGGCGTGTGGTCCACGACGAACATTCGCCGCCCGTCGATGTTGATCCACATGTCGTCGTCGAGGCCGGCCTGCTCGTCCACGGCGCGACGGCGCGGCGTCGGGTCGGGCCGGTGCGCCCACGTCTCGGCCGACGGAGGAAGGGGGAAGCCCACGGCGGTGAGGTCCTCATAGGCGGTGTACCGGTCGACCCCATAGCGTTTGGCATAGGTCTTGATGGTGACCCTCGCACTTGACTCGATCCAGGTCTTGGCCGACCGGCGCCGCTGCTCCTTGCGCATCCTGTGTAGTCGTGGCTGCACGGCTGACAGGGTAGGGGCCGCAGCCGGCGGGTGCGCACACGGCTGTCAGGGGTGATCGACATAATCGAGTGGTGGCCGCCGAACAGCGCAGTGACCGGGAGCCGGAGCCCTTCGCGCACCTGAGCGCGAAGAACGCCCGGCTCTATCGCGACGTGCTGCTGACGTTCGCGCGGGCGCGGGACCGGTTCATCGTGCACATGAGGCCCGAGGATGTCACCGCGGACCTGGGGCGGCCCGGTGACGTCGAGGCGGTCGCGGCCGCGCTGGAGCAGCTGGTCGAGTGGGGGAATCTGCGGGCCGACCCGGACACGGGCCGGGTGACCAGCGTCGCGGACTTCCACCGGGCCCGCTACCTCTACCAGCTGACGGCGGCCGGTCAGGCCGCGGAGGAGGCGCTCGCGGTCTACGACGAGGCGCTCGGTCGCCGGGGCTCCCTGCAGTCCGTGGCGCTGGAGGACATCGCCGGGCAGCTGCGGGCGCTGGCGGAGCTGGCCGACGCGGATGATCTCGACCCGGCGAAGGTGCATCTGCTGCTGCTCGCCCTTGCGGAGCGGTTCACCGGTCTGGCGGACAACGCCCAGGCGTTCATGGCGTCGCTGCGTCGAGTGATCGACTTCGCGGACGGCGACGTGGCGGCGTTCATCGCGTACAAGCAGCAGCTGATCGACTACGTGAACAAGTTCATCGCCGATCTCGCCAACCGCGGCGCGGAGATCGCGATTCTGCTCGGCCGGCTCGAACAGAGCGGTGTGGAACGGCTGCTCGCGGTGGCGGCCAGGCGCGAGGCGGCGGATGTGGCCCCGGACGGTCAGGCGAACGCCGTCGACGCATGCCTGGACGCGTGGCGGAACAGGTGGCGCGGGCTGCACGACTGGTTCGTGTCGGCCGATTCGCGGCACCTGTCGCAGGCACGGCTGCTACGCGGCGCCGCCGTCACGGCCATCACGCAGCTCATCGACACGGTGGCCGCGCTCAACGAACGCCGCTCGGGGCGCTCGGACCGTTCGGCCGATTTCCGGACGCTGGCGCGGTGGTTCGCGCAGGCGCCCGATGACAACGCGGCGCATCGGTTGTGGCGCGCGGCATTCGGCCTCACCTCGGCCAGGCATCTCACCGTCAGTCAGGAAACCGTTGTGGCATGGGAAGAAGAGCGTCCCACGCCGGGCACGCCATGGCGGCTCGCGCCCGGGGTGCGAATCAGCCCGCAGCTGCGTCGGACGGGCTCCTACGAGCGACGCGGCCAGCCCAACCGGGTCGTCGACCGCGCGGAGCAGCGGCAGGCCCTCGCCGATCAGGCCGAGGCCGAGTCGGCCCAGGTCGCCGCGGCACGCGAGCGTCTGGCGACGCCGGGCCCGATCCGGCTGTCCCAACTCGGCCGGCTCGACACCCGCGCCTTCCGGCTCTTCCTCGGCCTGCTCGGCGACGCGCTGTCGGCGCGGACGCCCGGCGACACCGAGGTCCGGACGACCACGAGTGACGGCGCCATGGGCGTCCACCTGACCGTCGTCCGCGGTGGCGGCACAGTGCGGATCGAGACCGAGGACGGCGTGCTTTGCGGCCCGGACCACCTGATCGAGATAGTCGATCTCACCGCGCGCGGCCGGGCCGAGGCGATCGCGTGAGCACGCTCGTCGAGGAAGCCGTCATCCAGCGCCGCAAGGCGATGCGCGCGTTGCTCGCCAAGCCGTTGCTCACCGCGGGAACGGATGACGATGCCCTGCGGCTGGTCCGGCGGCATGCATCGGACCTGCGGGACTGGCTGGCGACCGAGACGGGGTGGCGGCTCGTCGTCAGCGCCGAGTCCGCCCGGCTGTTCAAGGCCGCGCCGGCCTCGACCGACGACTCCCGTCCGGCCCGCGACGGCAAGGGCAAGCCGCCGTTCGGGCGCCGCCGGTACGTGCTGCTCTGCCTGGCGTTGGCGGTCCTGGAGCGCGCTGACGCGCAGATCACGCTCGGCCGGCTCGCCGCGGGTGTGCTGGCCGCCGCGGGTGAGCCGGAACTCGTGAACGCCGGTGTGTCCTTCACCCTCGCCCGGCGCGACGAGCGCTCGGATCTGGTCGCCGCGGTGCGGCTGCTGCTCGAATGGGGCGTGCTCGACCGGGTCGCCGGTGACGAGGACGCCTTCCTGGGGGACAACGGCGACGTGCTGTACGACGTGCGACGCCGGGTGCTCGCCGCGCTGCTGACCGGCGCCCGGGGCCCGTCCACCGTCACCGCCGATGATTTCCCGGACAGGCTGGCAGAACTCACCCATGAGCCGGTCGCCGACACCGACGAGTTGCGCAACCGCGCGCTGCGCCACCGGCTCACTCGCCGGCTGCTCGACGACCCGGTGGTGTACTACGACGAGCTCGCCGAGGACGAGCGCGGGTATCTGGTGGGCCAGCGGCACGCCATCACCCGCCGGATCGAGGACGCCACCGGCCTGGTCGCCGAGATGCGCGCCGAGGGCATCGCGATGGTCGACCCGGACGACGAGCTGACCGACGTGCGGATGCCGGAGCAGCGCACCGACGGCCACGTCACCCTGCTGGTCGCCGAGTACCTGGCGACGCGGGAGGGGCCGGTGCCGCTGGAGAAGCTGCGCGCCCACGTCCGGAAGATGGCCAGGGAACACCAGTCCTACTGGCGTCGGGGCGTCACCGAACCGGGGGCCGACGAGGAACTGCTGGCCATCGCGCTGGACAAGCTGCGCGCCCTGCGGCTCGTCGAGGACGCGGCGGGTGAGCCGGCGTCGGTGCTCGCCCGTCCGGCGATCGGCCGGTACCGGCTCGCGACGCCCACGATCCGGGAAGGCAAGCGGAAGTGATCCCACCGGTCCCCCACCGCGAACGCTGGCAGCCGCTGCGCGCCGGCCTGGTGGACCTCTTCTACTACGACATCGAGGAATTCCACTTCCACGACGGCCGGTTGCTGCTGCGCGGCAACAACGGCACGGGCAAGTCCAAGGTGCTCGCGCTGACCCTGCCGTTCCTGCTCGACGGCGAGCTGTCGGCGCACCGGGTCGAGCCGGACGGCGACCGCAACAAGCGGATGGAGTGGAACCTGCTGCTGGGCGGGAAACATCCGCACAGCGAGCGCCTCGGCTACACGTGGCTGGAGTTCGGCCGCATCCGTCCCGACGGCGGCGCCGAGTACCGCACGGTCGGCTGCGGCATGAAGGCCGTCGCCGGGCGCGGCATCGCCCGGCACTGGTTCTTCGTCACCAGCCAGCGGGTGGGGCACGAGCTGTCGTTGATCGGCCCGACCAGGGTGGCGCTGACCCGGGAGAAGCTGAAGGAGTCGGTCGACGGCCACGGCATGGTCTACGACACGGCGTCGGAGTACCGCCGCGCCGTGGACGAGGCCCTCTTCGGGCTGGGCCCGCAGCGTTATGAGGCCCTGGTCAACCTGCTGATCCAGCTACGCCAGCCGCAGCTGTCCAAGAAGCCCGACGAGAAACTGCTCTCCCGTGCCCTCACCGAGGCGCTGCCGCCGCTCGATCCGGCTCTCATCACCACCGTGGCCGAGGCGTTTCGCGGCCTGGACGAGGAGCGCGAGACGGTGCGCGGCCTCGCCGAGGCGAAGTCGGCGGCCGAGGCGTTCCTGACCCACTACCGCCGTTACGCTCGCGTGGCGGCCAAACGCCGTGCGACCCCGCCCCGGCAGACGCACAGTCGGTACGAACAGCTGGGCCGGGACCTGGGCGAGGCGGACGCTGCCCACGACACGGCCACGCGGGAACTCGACGCGGCGGAGCGACTGCTCGACGAGCTGGCCGAGGCGAAGACCCACCTTGAGGCCCGGCGAGCCGCCCTCCAGGACAGCCCGGAGATGCGGGACGCCGAGGCCCTGAAACAGGCCGGGGCGGACGCCGACCGGCTGGCCAGGTTCGCCGACGCCCGGGAACGGGAGCACGCGTCGGCTGTGGAGACGGCCCGACGCCGGGAGGAGCAGGCGTCACGGGCCCGCGACGCCGCCGTCACCGACGCGGAATCCCTTGACCGAGCGACGATCACGGCGCAGGATGCCGCCGTGGCCGCGTGGGTCGCCGCCGACCACGCGGCAGTCGTCGCGGACGGCGGCGAACGAGCCGGCGCGGCGCTCGTCGAGCGGCAGACCAAGGCGGCCGACGAGCTGCAACGGCTGCTCACCGCGGTGACGACGGCCGAGGCCGCCCTGCGGTCGGCGCGGGCGGACGTGGACCGGATCATCGCCGAGCAGCAGTCCGCCGCCGACCGGATCGCGGCGGCCGACGCGGTCGCCGCCGAACGTGGCGCCGCACTGGTGGTCGCGTACCGCTCCTATCTCACAGCGACATCGCGCCTCGAAGTGTCCGATGTGGACGATGTGCTGGCCGCGTTGGACGCGTGGGTGGAAACGCTCGACGGCGCCAATCCAGGGGCCAGTGCCGTCGCGGACGCGGTGCTGCGGGCGACGAACGAACTCGGGCGCAGGCAGGCCGCGATCGAGGCCGAGCAGAGCACGGTCGGCGCCGAGCGGGCCGCGGTCCTCGACGAGATCGACCGGTTGGAGGCGGGCGGACACGATGCGCCGCCGCGGCCGCACACACGCGGCGACGGCGTCCGGGCGGGCCGCCCGGGCGCTCCATTGTGGAGGGTCGTCGACTTCACTCCGGGCCTGGCCGATGAGCACCGCGCCGGCCTGGAGGCGGCGCTGGAGGCCTCGGGCATCCTGGACGCGTGGATCACCCCGGACGGCGAACTGCGCGGCTCTGTCACCGATGACGTCGTGGTGGCGCCCGGTGAGGTCGCACCCGCGGGCGGCCTCACCGCCGTGCTCGCACCGGCCGTCGATCGCGCCGACCCGCTGGCGGCCGCGCTCACCGATGACGCGGTCACCTCGGTGTTGCGAGCGATCGGCCTGGGCCCAGGGGCGGGCAGCTGGGTTGCGGTCGACGGCAGGTTCGCCGTGGGCGTGCTGCACGGTTCGTGGCACAAGGGCTCTGCCGGTCACATCGGCGAGGGAGCGCGAGAGGCCGCGCGGCGGGCCCGCATCCAACGACTGCGGGCCGACTTGGCCCGGCTGGATCAACGTCTGGCCGAACTCGCCGACGCCATCACGGAACTGAGCGCCGACCGGGACGCTCTGGCCGCCGAACACCGCGATCAGCCCAGGGACAACGACCTACGCGAGGCGCACGTCAAGCTCGCGGCCGAGCATGAGGCGAAACGCCGCGTGGACGCACGGCTGGCCGAGGCCGTCGACATCCTCGGCGAGCGCGCCGATGAGGCGGAACAGGCCCGGGGCAGGGCCGCGGAGTTCGCCGGGGATGTCGGACTGCCGACCGATCCGGACGAACTGGCGCGGGTGCGCGCCGCGATCGGCGACTACCGGGTCGCCCTGGCCGCGCTCTGGCCGGCAGCGCGGGCGCTGGCTCGGGCACGGGCGACTCTGGCCGGCGCGGAACAGGAACTGCTGACCGCCGTGGAATGTCGTGACGACGCCCGGGAATCCGCGTTCGGCGCCCGCACCGAGGCCGAGATCGCGGCCGAACGTCACCGGGTGCTGGTCGAGACGGCGGGCGCGGGCGTCGAGGAGCTGTACCGCAGGTTGGACGCGGTCGACGGCGAACTGCGCGGACGGGACGAGCGCGAACGGGACGCCCGGGCCGCGGAGCAGCGGGCCCGTGACGAGCGCGGCAAGGCCGATGGCCGGCGGGAGACGCTCCGCGAGTCGATCACCGCCGCCGCGGCCGAACGGGATCACGCCCTCGCCGAACTGCGTGCCTTCGCGGCGACCGGGTTGCTGGCGACCGCCCTTCCCGAGCTGGATTTCCCCGATCCCGCAACGGAATGGGCGCCGAATCCGGCCGTGGCGCTGGCGCGTGCCGTGAACGCGGCGCTGGACGGCGTGGACGACGCCGACCGGCCGTGGGAGCTGATACAGCAGCGCGTCTCGGCCGAGCACAAGCTGCTGACGGACGCGCTGTCCCGGCATGGCCATTCGGCCGGTATGACCGTGCGGGACGGCATCATCGTCGTCGACGTGCTGTTCCAGGGGCGTGTCCAGGACATCCCCGCGCTCGTCTCGGCGCTGGCGGCCGAAACCGAGCAGCGGGCGACCCTGTTGTCCGCCAAGGAACGCGAGATCCTGGAGAACCACCTCATCAACGAGGTGGCCGGCACGCTCCAGGAACTGATCGGCAACGCCGAGGACCAGGTGCGGGCGATCAACGCCGATCTGGAGGAAAGGCCGACGTCGACCGGGATGCGGCTGAGGCTGCGGTGGCACACCGCGCGCACCGCGCCCGACGGACTGGACCAGGTGCGGCACCGGCTGCTGCGGCAGACCGCCGACGCGTGGAGCCCGGAAGACCGCTCGACGGTCGGCGAGTTCCTGCAGGAGCAGATCAATCGCGAGCACACCGAGGATCTCGCCGGAGGCTGGGTGGAGCAGCTGACCCGCGCACTGGACTACCGGTCCTGGCACGAGTTCGCGATCCAGCGCTACCAGGACGGTCAGTGGCGGCCGGCCACCGGACCGGCGTCCGGAGGCGAGCGGGTGCTGGCCGCGTCCGTGCCGCTGTTCGCCGCCGCCTCGTCGTTCTACTCCTCGTCGACCAGTCCGCATACGCCGCGGCTGATCGCCCTCGACGAGGCGTTCGCCGGTGTCGACGACGACTCCCGGGCGAAATGCCTCGGCCTGCTGGCCTCGTTCGACCTGGACGTGGTGATGACCAGTGAACGCGAGTGGGGGTGCTATCCGCAGGTGCCGGGGCTGGCCATCGCCCAGCTCGCGCGACGGGACGGCATCGACGCCGTGCTGGTCACCCCCTGGCGGTGGGACGGGCACGAGCGCAGGCAGGTGGAGCGCCCGACCCCGTACGTCCCGGTCGCCTGATGGCCGATCCCGATCGCCTTCGCAAGCTGCTCGGCGGCGAGGACACGGCATGGCTGCTCGACCGCATGCGCCGCCGCCTGGCGAGCGGCAAAACGCTGAGCGGCGTCGTCACACTCACGTCGGCCACCCACGGTCAACGGCGGGCCGCCGAGCAGTTGCTGGGCCGGCGGGCGGGTGCCGGCACTTCACTGACTGTGTCCCTCGACGAGCTCGACGCCGTGTTGCGTCGCAGCGGCGCGGCGGAGGATGGGCTCGCGGACGCCGTGCGGCTCCTCATCGGCGCCGTGCCCGAACGCACGGCCGAGGACGCGGCGTGGGCGGCGATCCACCGGCCACTGGACGAGCTGGCCGCGGGACGCCCGGAGCTGACCGCCTGGCGCGCGTGGCTCGACGCCACCGGCATGGTGCGCCGGCTGGCGGCCGACACCGAAACGGCGTCCGTGCTGGTCGCCTCGGCGGTCCGGGTATTGGCCGAGCTCCCGTCGGCCGGCGTCGCGCTCGGCCGGCTCGCCGCCCACACCACGGGCGACGCACACGGCTTGGACGACGGACGTCCGCTGGCGACTCTCGTGCTCTCGGCGGCGCGGGTTCTCGCCGGATCACCGCCCGCCGGCGACGGCTCCGCCGCCGAGCGACGGGCCGCGTGGGCCGCCGTGGGTGTGCATCGCGACGAGTTGTCGTCGTCCGTGCTGTGTCTCAATCTCCCGGGCGGCCTTGAGACGCTGACCGGCCGGATGCTGGCCTTGGCCCGCGAGGGCGGCGAGCCGTGTGTGCTGACATTGCGCCAGCTGGGCCGGGTCGATCTCGGCGTCGGCGGCGGCCCGGTGTGGGCGTGCGAGAACCCGATCGTGCTCGCGTCGGCGGCCGATGAGCTCGGCCCGCGCTGCCCGCCGCTGATCTGT
This sequence comes from Kutzneria sp. NPDC052558, assembly GCF_044547355.1. Taxonomy (NCBI): domain Bacteria; kingdom Bacillati; phylum Actinomycetota; class Actinomycetes; order Pseudonocardiales; family Pseudonocardiaceae; genus Kutzneria; species Kutzneria sp. NPDC052558. The sequence goes on along the minus strand of NZ_JBIUAG010000013.1, from coordinate 192,469 downwards.
CTGAACGGTCAGCCCTCGGCCGCGGTGGGGCGGCTGCTGGACCTGCTCGCGGCCGGCGGCGCCCAGGTGAACTACCACGGCGACTTCGACTGGGGCGGGGTGCGGATAGGCAATGCCCTGCGCGAGCGGATTCCTTGGCAACCCTGGCGGTTCGACGCGGCCGCGTACGACGCGGTGGAGGTGACCGGCGGCGATCTCCTGGGCCGGCCGGTGGACGCCACGTGGGATCCCCGCCTGCGCGCGGCCCTGGAACGGCGCGGCGTGCGAATCGAGGAGGAGCTGGTCCTCCCCGCCCTGATCGACGATCTCCGCGCGGCCGTCGGAACTCGTCGGCCCTAGAACTCGTCGGAGTTGGTGAGGGCCTGTTCGAGGGTGTCGGCGCGGGCGACGAGGAGTTCGAGGGGGCGGGCGAACTCGTCGAGCACGCTGAGGTCTTCGAGGGGGGCGGCGTACTTGAGCAGGGCGACGCCGTCGACCACGGCGGCGGCGCCGATGGTGTGCTCGCCGGCTAGTTCGAGGAGGCGGCGGAGGTCGATGGAGTCGGCGTGGCCGACGGGGGAGGAGATCTCCAGCCACTCGGCGCCGTCGAGGTCGGGGACGTGGTGCACGGCGACCTGCTGGGTGCGGTCACCGGCGCACTCGAGGCGGAACCGCAGCCACGAGCCGGTGTCCTCCAGCACCTCGTGCCGGGTCCGGACATAGTTGATCACGTCGGTCCAGGTGGTCACTCGCGTCGCCTTTCGCTGCCGAGCCGAACGCCGCCACGAGTTTGCCATGTCGGACAGGGGCGGCAGGACCGAATCGCCGGACGGTCATCGGCGGACCAAGCCCAGCAGCAGGGTCATCAGGGCCTGCTGGGTGGGGGCCCGGTCGGCGCCGTTGGCGATCATGAGGGCGGACTCGATGACGGCGCTGAGGACGAGCTGGGCGAGGGCCTCCACCGAGGGGGTGGCGATGAGGCCGTCGGCGACGGCGGCGGAGAGTGTGGCGGTGACGAGGCGGAGGCCGTGGCGGGCCTCGATCTCGCGCCAGCGGGACCAGCCGAGGACGGCGGGGGCGTCGGTGAGGGCGATGCGGAGCACGGCGGGGCGCTGGCAGATGTCGAGGAAGAGGGTGACGCCGGCGGCCATCGCCGAGAGGTGGTCGGGGGCGCCGGAGAAAGCGTCGGAGATCTCGGCGGACATCTCCGCCTCCAGCTGCTCGAAGACGTCCTCGAACAGGGCCTGTTTGTCGGCGTAGTGGTGGTAGAGCGCCCCCCGGGTCACGCCGGCGGCCCGGACGATCTCGTCGGTGGACACGGCGGCGTAGCCGCGGGAGGCGAACAGCTCGCGGGCGGCGGCGGTGAGGGCGGACCGGGTGGAGCGGGTGCGTTCCTCCTGGCTACGACGTGGCACCGAGAAAGTTCACCACGAGCCGGGCAAGCGCTTGCGACTGGTCCTCGGGCACGAAGGTGTACGAGTCGTCGATCAACTCGAGACGGGCGTCGGGGAGCACGGAGGCGAGGCGGCGGGCGAGGGAGACGGGGAACAGCTTGTCCTCACGGGCCCACGCCAACAGGACGGGGCGATCGAACTCGCGGAGCTTGGCAACGGCGGCAAGGGTGTGTCGGTTGTGCACGCCGGAGACGAATCGGCGCAGGTCGGCGCGAACCTCGGGACTGATCCGGCTGGGCATCAGGTACGAGTCGACGACCTCGGCGGGCGGCTGGCGTTTGGCGGCCCAGCCGAAGGTCATGGGCAGCCGGTGCAGGGCTCGCACCCGAAGGGCCTGGACGAGCAGCCAGGTGGCGCCGGGAATGCGCACGAGCCGCGGCAAGGGGGCGAACACGGAAGGGAAAAAGGCCTCGAAGCAGTCGCACGAGGTGAGCACGACCCGACCGATCCGCGATGGGTGAGCGGCCATCGCCAGTTGGGTGAGCGCCCCGCCGGTGTCGTTGGCGATCAAGGTGACGTCGCGAAGATCCAGCCGGTCCAGAAACTCGGCGATGAGGGCGGCCACGCCGGGCGGGCTGAGATCGGCGCGGGGCATGGGCACGGAGTGGGCGCCGAGCGGCCAGTCGGGCGCCAGGCACCGATAGCCGGCGCCGGCCACGGCCGGCACGACCTTGCGCCACAGGTCGCCGTTGACCAGCAATCCGTGCACGAAAACGACGGGTGGGCCCGAGCCGACCTCCTGGTAGCGGAGACGCCCGGAGCCGAGTTCGATCTCCATGCCAAAAACATACATACAGTCTGTATGTATGTCCAGATGATCGCCCCTCACAATCAGGCCACTGTGAGCAGGACCCCTGGCTGGTTCGGGGCTACCGCGGCCGGTTGTCGCCTAGGTTGAAGACACACCGCCGATCATCCCGAGGGGGCGACGTGGAGACCGGGACCGACCACCACCAGCCGAGACTGGCCCGGCACCTCACAATGGCCGAGGTCTACGCAGATCAGACCCTGTCCCAGCGCTTCGCGAGCGATCTGAACCACCTGTTGGCCGAGGCGAGGACCACGCCGCGGCGACCGACGACCGACTGGGACGAGTGGCTCGGCACGGTCACCCAGACCCTGGGCCCGTCGCTCACCGACATGGTGTTCCCGTCCACGCCGCCGACCGCGCCGGTGATCCCGCCCAACCAGCGGCACCTGTGGCGCAACCGTCTCAAGGTCATGCGGGACGCGGTGACGACGGAGCCGCATCCCTGGCCGGAGCTGCGGATGACGGTCGCACGGCTGTATCTGGACCTGCTGGCGGCGGGGGTCTGGGAGTCGGGCGAGCAGTGGCGGCCGGAGCTGCGAGACGTGGTCTCGACGCTCCCCCTCGGCGACGGCGAGACCGTCCCGGGCCAGCTGGAGTCGTACCTGAGCTCGCTGATCGCGGTGGGCCTGGCCCTGCTGTGCCAAGAGGCGGACCTGTTCGGCAGCGGCCCCAACGACGCGATCGCCAAGTCGGCGTGGGACCGGGCCGCGGAGGTGGCGGCGTTCGCGGAGGCGGAGCAGGCCGAGCGCTACCTGTACCACCCGGACCAGCCCTACGCGCGCGTCGTGACCCGCACGGATGTGGACTGGGTGATCGAACTGGCCGTGGACTCGGCCGATGATCCGCACGCGGAGTTGCGCGCGGCGTTCGAGAGCGCGGGCCTGGAGGTGGACCTGATCGACGGCGTCTGGGTCTCCAAGGGCACGTTCAAGAATCCGCGCCGCGCGGCGGCCCGGATCGCCACTCTGGTCGGCGACAACTGCGTGACCATGGCCTACAACGACAAGCGGGCCAGCGTGATCATCCGGGACGGCCGCGAGGTGGTGGTGGCCGACTCGACCGCGCCCCGCTGGCGCTACTACCGGCTGACCACGCTGGCCACGCCCGAGTCGCTGCTGGGCGACGCGGAGGGCCTGCCGCCGACCCGCGAGAACGATCCGTTCCGGCCGCTGCCGGACCGGGTCAAGGCCCTGTTCGAGGCGGCCGGCGTGAACTCGCACCACATTCTGGTGCTGTTCGACAGCTTCCGGCCGCGGCTGCGCTGAGGCTCAGCCCAGGGTCCGGATCGGGGCGCCGGCGGCGAAGGCGTGGATGTCCTCGACCGCCTCGACGAAGTACCGGGAGTAGTTGCCGTAGGTCACGTAGCCGAGATGGGGCGTGGCCAGCACCGTGGGCAGTGTCCGAAGTGGATGGTCGGCCGGCAGGGGCTCGAGATCGAACACGTCGAGCCCCGCGCCGGCGATCCGGCCGGCGGTCAGGGCCGCGACCAGCGCGTCGGTGTCCACGATCGCCGCCCGCGAAGTGTTGACCAGCAAGGATGACGGCTTCATCGCGGCCAGTGCGGCGGCGTCGACGAGACCCCGGGTGCGCTCGCTCAGGGCCAGGTGCACGGACACGACGTCACTCGCGGCCATCAGCTCGGGCAGCGACGGCGCCAACGCGGCGCCGACGGCGTCGCAGCGTTCGGACGTCAGATTCTGGCTCCACGCCTGCACGTTCATGCCGAAGGCCCGGGCGATCGTGGCCACGCGGGTGCCGATCTTGCCCAGGCCGATCAGCCCGAGAGTGGCCCCGGCGAGGTCGGTGCCGATGGTGCTCTGCCACGGGCCGCCGGACCGGAACGCGACGTTTTCCGGCACCAGGTGACGGCACAGCCCGAGGATGAGAGCCCAGGTCAGCTCGACCGGCGGCTCGGATCGGCTGGCCGTCCCGCACACGGTCACGCCGGCGCGCGAAGCGGCCGCGAGATCGATGGACGCGTTGCGCATTCCGGACGTGATCAGCAGCCGCAGCTTGGGCAGCCGCTCGATCAGCGACGCCGGAAAGGGCGTGCGCTCCCGCATGATCACGACCACGTCGAAGTCGGCCAGCGCCGCCGCGACCTCGTCCTCCGAAGCCATGTGCTCGCGGAAAACGGTCAGCTCCACCTCGCTCCAGTCGGCCAGGGAGCGCGCCGCGTCCTGGTAGTCGTCGAGGACGGCACAGCGCAACATCAGGAGACCTCCGAGAGCCGGTACTGGTTGGGCGACTGACCGAACAGCCGTTTGAACGCGTGGGAGAAGGCGAACGGGGACTCGTAGCCGACCTGCCGGGCGATGGCCGACAGCGGCGCGTCCGAGTCCCGGAGCAGGCGGGCCGCGCGGGTCATCCGCCACCAGGTCAGGTAGGCCATCGGCGGCTGCCCGACGAGCGCGACGAACCGGCGGGCCAGGGTAGCCCGGGAGTGCCCGACCGCGGCGGCGAGTTCGGGCACGGTCCACGGCCGCGCCGGGTCGTCGTGGATGGCCCGCAGCGCGCCGGCCACCGCGGGATCGGACAGCGCCTGTGACCAACACGCGGTGGGGTTGTCCTCCAGCCAGGCCCGCAGCATGTAGACGAGCAGCAGATCAAGCAGGCCGGACACGACGGCGTCCCGCCCGGAGCGGTCGGCCTCGACCTCGGTGCCGAGCAGATCGATGGCGGCCCGCAGCTCCGGATGCCGGCCCACGGTCGCCGGCAGGTGGATGATCTCGGGCAGCCCGCTGAGCAACGGATGGGGGCGGGACCGGTCGAGCCGGTACTTGCCGCACAGCAGCTCGGTGCCGTCGCCGGCCAGCCCGTGCGCGCTGCCGTGCGGCAGCAGCACGACGTCGCCGACGCCGAGGCGGACGGGGTCGGCGACATCGCTGATCAGCGAGCAGGTTCCCCGCAACAGGATGTGGAAACCCGCGCCCTCGTAGGCCTCGAACGGCACCTGCCACCGGGCGTCGACCGAGGTCCGGTTGGACGACGACCGCCCGGTGCGCAGCACCGTGATGACATCGCTCACCACGTCCACTTGGTGAGCGTATCAAGCATGCGATCGACCGTCATGAGCATTGGAACGCTCACCGCTGAGCAGCAGACTCAGATGCATGGACACGATCACCTGGGGCGGGGTCGAGATCACCAGGGTGGTGGAGTGGCACGGCGAGTTCGGGCCGCTGCGCGCCTTCCTGCCCGGCGTGCCGGACCCGGTCCCGGACTGGCTCGCGCCGGATCACCTCAACCCGGCCACCGGCGGCATGGTCGCCGCGGCCCAGACCTGGGTGCTGCGCAGCGCCGGCCGCACGATCCTGGTCGACACCGGCGTCGGCAACGGCCGGGTCCGCCCGACCATGCCGATCTTCAATCACTGGCGCACGGATTTCCTGGAGCGGCTCCGCGCCGTCGTCGATCCGTCCGATGTGGACGTTGTGGTGAACACGCATGTGCACGCCGACCACGTCGGCTGGAACACCCACGATGTCGACGGCGACTGGGTTGCGACCTTTCCCAACGCCACCTACCTCATCCCCCGCGCCGATCACGAGCACTTCGCCGGCGCGCCGACGCATGAGGACAGCATCAGGCCGATCGTCGAGGCCGGGCTGGCCACGTTGTGGGACAACACTTTCCGCATCGACGAGAACCTCGAGCTGGAGGCCGCGCCGGGCCACACTCCGGGATCGTCCCTGCTGCGGCTGCGCTCCGGCGCCGACCGGGCGGTGTTCGTCGGCGACCTGATCCACAGCCCGTTCCAGATCACGCAGCCGTGGTGCGGCAGCGTGCTCTGCGTGGACGAGGCGATGGCGGCCAAGACCCGGCAGCGGGTGCTGGCCAGGGCCGCCGAGCAAGGTGAGCTGGTGGTGCCGGCCCACTTCGGCGGGCACGGGGCGGTCGAGGTCCGCCCGGCCGGCGACGGCTTCGCCATCACCGCCTGGGCCGCCTTCCCGCCACCTGAAACGCTGTGAACGGACCATTCCTCCCCCCGGAGTGGAGGAATGGTCGGTTCCAAGTGCGGAATGGCATTGGGGTTCAGTCGAGGAGTTCCTGGGCGACGATGTAGCCGGAGCCGCCGCTGATGCCGTGGCCGGGCCAGGTGGCCGCGCCGACCATGTAGAGGTTGGGGACCACGGTGCGGTGGCTGGGCTGGCCGGGCAGCGGGCTGAACACGTAGCTCTGGGCCAGGTCGTGGCTGCCGCCGAAGGGATCGCCGGGCCCGCAGTTGGGGTTGAAGGCGGCCAGCTCGCGCGGGCTGATCAGGTGCCGGTCCAGGATGATGTCGTGCAGGCCCGGCACATGCTTGGCAGCCTCCTCGATCACGCGGTCGGCAAAGGCCTCCTTGACGCCCTCGGTCCAGCCGCGCGAGCCGATGTGGATCTTCTCGGCGGCGTCCCCGTGCACGACCGCGGGCACCTCCAGCATCTGCAGCCGCGCCACGGCCCGGCCGGGCGGGCACCGCGAAGGGTCCACTGTGGACGGAGTGTCCCAGGAGATCGTCGGCTCCACCGGCAGCAGCCCGCGCAGAGCCTCGTTGGTGGCCCGGGAAATCGCGTTCAGGCCACCGGTCAGGTGCGGCTGCCCGACGTGCGCCAGCCGCTCGTCGTGGAAACGCGCCGGCTCGGACAGGGCCAGGTGGACCTGAAACGCGCCGAGGCCGTAGCGATAGTCCTTGGCCTGCTTACGAAGCGCGGGCGGGGTGACGCCGTCCTCGTGGTCCAGCAGCTTCAGGTACAGCTGGTCCGGGTTGACGGAAGCGATCACGGACCGCCGGGAGTGGCACACCTCGCCGTCGGCGGTGCGCACGCCGACGGCATGCCCGTCCTTGACCAGGACGTGCCGCACCCACTGTCCACATCGGACCTCGCCGCCGTTGCGCTCGATCACCTTGACCAGCGCCTTGACCAGTTCCTCGCTGCCGCCCCTGGGAATCGGCATGCCGACCATGGTCAGCGCGGCCAGCACCAACACGGTCCAGGTGCCGCTGTTGGCATCGTCGACGGCCCGGCCGAGGTGGGTAGCCCACGGCGCGAGCATGGCGTGCAGCACGGGCGATTGGAACCGCTGGGCCAGCAAGGCCCGCGCGCTCAACGTGAACATGTGCGCGAAGTCGGAAAAACCGCCGTCCGGCGTGTGCATCAGGCTCTGGATCGCGGTGGCCGAACTGTCCGCGGTCAGGTCCGCGGAGCACAGCGCGAACACGGTCTGGATGGCCGGCCCGAACTCCTTGAACAGCTCGGCCAGCGCGTCGCCGTCGCCGGGCGCGAGCCGGTTGAACTCGACGACGTTCTCGTCCAGGTCGGTGGACACCACCGAGCCGCGGCCGCCGGGCAGCGAGACGCCGGTCGGGTAGCGGGTGTTGAGGTACTCCAGGTCCAGCTCGGCCCGCAGGTCGGCGTAGGCCGGGCCGGCCACGAACAGCGGGTGCGCGGCCGAGAAGTTGTCGTGCCGGAAGCCGGGCAGGGTCAGCTCGTCGGTGCGCACCAGGCCGCCGGGGCGGTCGTTGCCCTCCAGCACCAGCACGCCCCAGCCGGCCCGGGCCAGGTAGGCGGCGGTGACCAGCGCGTTGTGGCCGCTGCCGACGACAACCGCGTCGTATGCCTGCATCCTCGAATCATGACCGGGCCACGACCGCCCGACAACCGTGGATGCTGTGCTTTTTCGGTGACGTCACGGTGACAGGCGAGGGTCCGCGCCGGGCCATGCAGGGGTGGCCCGGCGCGGGGGTCTCGCGGATCGGCGGGATCAGAAGCCGTACACGGTGAACGTGAACGTGGTCGTGCCCGAAGTGCCGTTGGCCTCGGACGCGGTCACCGTGACCGAGTACGTGCCGGCCGCGCTGGGCGTGCCGGTGATCGCCCCGGACGCGCTGATCTTCAGGCCGGGCGGCAGGCCGGTGGCGGAGAAGGTCAGCGCGCCGCCGTCACTGGCCGTGGCGCTGATCTGGATGGTCTGGAACAGCGGATATCCCTTGAACGCCCACTGGTTCCCGGGATTGGTCACGGTCACGGCGCCGGTGGGCGGGTTGCCGACCGTCCACCGGAAACTGGCGTTGCCGGAGGCCTGGGTGTCGTCGGTGACCGTGACCGTCACGGTCGAAACGCCCTGCGTGGTCGCGGCGCCCGAGATGACGCCGGTGCCCGAGTCGATCGCCAGCCCCGCCGGCAGCCCGCTGGCCGCATAGCTCAGCTTGGCCGATGACGAGGAGTCGGTGGCCTTGATCGGCAGGTTGACGCTGCCGTTGACGGCCGTGGTCTGGTCGCCGGGGTTGGTCACCGTGACGGTGTTGCCGGTGCTGGAACCGTTGAGGGCGTTGAACAACTTGGCGCCGTCGTACGAACCCCAGCCGGTCGTCTCGTCATAGCCGGGGCCGGCCTTGAAGTCCCCGTTGTTGCCGGTGGTGACGTCGTGGAAGGTGTTGCCCTTGAGGCCGTAGATGGCGGCGTTGCCGGCACCGAGCTTGGACTTGGCCTTCTGGTCGTACAGCGCGGCCCAGCCGGCCCACATCGGCGCGGCACAACTGGTTCCGCCGTAGACCTGCCACTGCCCGCCGGTGTAGACTGAGTAGCCGGTGTTCGGGTCGCCGTCGCTGGCCACGTCGGGCACGGTCCGCTTGCCGTTCACGCCGGTCTGCCAGCTCGGGGCGCTGAACACCTTGGACACGCCGCCGCCGGTGGAGCCGATCGAGTTGTTCCACACGGTCTCGGAGCCGTAGGAGTTGTTGCTGCCGACGGAGAGCGTGGTGCCGCCGACTCCCGTGACGTTCGGGGATGACGCCGGGAAGTCGACGGCGACCACGCCCGCTCCGGAGTCGCTGCGCGTGCAGTCCTTCGAGCCGCTGTCGCCGGAGGCGGCGAAGAAGCTCTGGCCCTGCGCAGCGCCCTGCTTGAAGGCGTTGTCGACGCTGGTCATCGTGGAGGAGGTGCTGTCCTGCTCGCACAGGCCCCAGGAGATGGAGACCACCTGGGCCTTGTTCTCCTTGACGATCTGGTTGGCCATGTCGAGCTCGCCGGCGTCGGTGTTGGGCGCCTCGTAGACCAGGGTCGCCGCCTTGGGCGCGATGGCCTGCACGATCTCGATGTCCAGGCTGACCTCGGCCTGCCCCTGGCCGGGGCTGGAGTCGTAGTTGGCGCCGTCCACCGAGACGGTGACCGGGGCCGGCGAGCTCAGGCCGAACTGCTGGTCGTAGGTGGAGATGTCGGACTTCTTGTAGCCGTCGAACTCCCACAGCGCCACGGTCTGGCCGCTGCCGTCGGCGCCGATGCCGTTGGTGTCGTAGATCGACCGCAGCGCGGCCGGCCCGAGGCCGGACGGGGCCGCCGGCTTCGCGTCACGGTGCCGGACGGCGTAGTCGTTCAGACCGGACACGCCCTGCACCAGGCCGGCGATGCTGGCCGGCAGCACCGGGTTCCGATCGTTGGCGAAGAACTGCCGGCCGTCGCGGTCGTACCGGCCGATCGGGGTCGCGAACGCGGCGGCGACCTGGGCCGCGGTGCCGGTGGCGTCGACGGCCTGGCCGTTGACGCCGGTCACCGTCAGCCCCCTGGCCTGGAGGTAGGCGCTTACCTGGTCGTAGGACCGCTGGGACGGCCCGAACCGGTCGGCGAACTGGGCGGGGGTGAGGTAGTGGCCGTAGTCGGGCGAATGCGGGTCGGCGACCGCGGCCAGGAACCGGTCCAGGCCGGCGGCGTCGCGCAGCTTGAGCGGGACGGCGACGTGCAGCGGCCGGTCGGCCGGCAGGTCGCCGACGCGGTGGCTGACGCCGACGGCCGGGCTGATGTCGCCGGTGAGCGCGACCTGCGGTTCGGCGGCGGAGGCGGGGCCGCCGAGCGCCGGCAGGGCGAGCGCCAGGGGCGTGGCGAGCAGGATCGCCACGCGTGAAATAGTTTTCACGTCTTCTCCACTAGGCAGGGAAATTAAGTGTTAACGAGAGGCGTGGAATTGTTGCCGACGCAGTACACGACCGGTCACGGCGCGATGTCAAGGGCCCATTGACGGGTGGTAATCGCGCTTTTGGTCGGCGATAATCGGGCGCGATGACGCACCGTCGCGACTTCGCGCCCGCCCTGCACGGCGCGATCACCGCCAGCGGACTGACCCTGGACCGCATCGTCCATCGGCTCGCCGAGCGGGGATTCGCGCTGAGCACAGCCACGCTCAGCTACTGGTCCCGAGGCCGGAGCAGACCCGAGCGCCCGGAGTCTCTGGCCGCGCTGTCCGCGTTGGAGGAGATCCTGCGGGTGCCCGCCGGATCGCTGCGCGAACTGCTCGGGGACCGGGTGCGCCGGGGCCGCGGCACGGCCCGGCCGGTGCCGTCTGGCGAGCTCTGGGGGCACTTCGGCGAGGCCGTCGAGGAGCTGATGTCGCAGGTCCAGCTGCCGGCCGAGCACCGTAGGGTGCTCAGTTACCACGAGCGCTACGACATGGACGCGACCGGCGCCGAGACCTACTGCCGGGTGATCGCGGTGCTTGAGGCGGTCACCGAGCGGGCCAAGCACATGATCACCGTCTACCGCGACGACACCCGGGGCGGACGGCTGCCGACCGTGGTGCCGATGGCCGGGGTGCGGCTGGGGCGGGTCGGCGTCGACGAGCGGCAGCACCTGCTGGCCGCCGAACTGTGGTTCGACCAGAACCTGCGCAAGGGTGAGCGAACCGTTGTCGAATACGGCCTCGACTTTGTTCCCGGCGGCAACAGGGCGATGATGTGCGAACGCCGATTCGCGGCTCCGATCCGGCAGTACGTGCTGGAGGTCTCCTTTCGTCCGGAAGCGGTTCCGCACTACTTTCGGGCCACCTCTGAACCGAATCAGGGCGGCCCTTCGACGTCACAAGAACTCACCGCCGACGGCCGGCACACCGTCCGCGCGGTCTGGCTCGACCAGCCGGCCGGCGCCTACCGCATCGAATGGGAGTGGGACCGCTGACCCGCACGGCCACCGCCGCACGGCCACCGCTTGGAAGGGGGCTTTCCTCCACTCCGAGTGGAGGAAAGCCCCCTTCCAAGCGTCAAAACGGGGTCAGGGGCAGGCGGCGGCGCGGTCCAGGAGGAGGGTTCGCTCCCGTTCGTTGCGGGTCAGCGCGGCGGCCCGCTCGAACTCGGCGCGGGCCTCGGCGTGCCGGCCGAGTTTCACCAGGAAGTCGCCGCGCACGCTGGGCAGCAGGTGGTAGTTCTGCATCGCGGGGATGGCCATCAGCTGGTCGAGCAGGGCCAGGCCGGTCGCCGGCCCGAAGGCCATGGACAGCGCCACCGCGCGGTTGAGCTCGACCACGGGGGACGGCGTCGCCTCGGCCAACCGCTCGTACAGCCAGGCAATGCGCTCCCAGTCGGTGTCCTCGAACCGCCGAGCCCGGGCATGGCAGGCGGCGATGGCCGCTTGCAGCACGTACGAGCCGGGCTTGTCGTCGATCAGGGCGTCGGCCCGCTCCAGCGCGGCCAGGCCGCGGCGGATCAGCAACTGGTCCCAGCGGGCCCGGTTCTGGTCGGCCAGCAGGATCGGCTCGCCGTTGGGGCCGGTGCGCGCCGCGGCCCGGGACGCCTGGATCTCCATCAGCGCCACCAGCCCGTGCACCTCGGGCTCGCGCGGGGCCAGCCGGGCCAGGACCCGGCCCAGCCGCAAGGCGTCCTCGCACAGGGCCGGCCGCATCCAGTCGTCGCCGGCGGTGGCCGAGTAGCCCTCGTTGAAGATCAGGTAGACGACCTCCAGCACCGAGGACAGCCGGGCCGCCAGCTCCTCCCCCTGCGGCACCTCGAACGGCACCTTGGCCTTGGCCAAGGTTTTCTTCGCGCGCACGATCCGTTGCGCCATCGTGGTTTCCGGCACCAGGAAGGCCCGGGCGATCTCGTCGGTGGCCAGGCCGCCGAGCAGCCGCAGCGTCAGCGCCGCGCGGGCCTCGGTGGACAGAACCGGGTGACAGGCCACAAAAACCAGCCGCAGCAGGTCGTCGCCGATGCCGTCGTCCTCGGCGACCATCGCGCCGATGTCCGGGGTGGACTCCTCCAGGTCCCGGCCGACCTCCTCGACCTTGCGCTTGAAGGTCTCGTTGCGGCGGATCTGGTCGATGGCGCGGCGCTTGGCCGTGGTCATCAGCCAGGCGCCGGGATTGTTCGGCACGCCCGCGTCCGGCCACTGCTCCAGGGCCGCGACCAGGGCGTCCTGGGCCAGCTCCTCGGCCGTGCCGACATCGCGGACCAGGCGCGTCAGCCCGGCGATGAGCCGGGGCGCCTCGATCCTCCAGACAGCCTCGATCGCACGGTGGGTGTCGGTGGCCACCGCCACAGTATCCTCGCCGCGCGTTCCGCGCGGGGCGGGTTCGCTCGTGACCGGTCTGTTCGCCTTGGCCGGAAAAATCGCTGAACAGATGCGATTTTTCCGGCCCGTGGCTCCAGAGACCGGCGCGAACCCGCGTCCAGCCGGGTTCAGCCCGGATATCAGCTGTTGTGCTGGGCGGCGGCCCGGGCCCGCAGCTCCTCCACGGCGGCCTGCCGCTCGGGCGTGAAGTTCTCGCCGAAGTCCTCGGCCTCGAACACCCGCCGGATCTCGATGTTGGTCTGGACGCCGGGCGCCGGGTTGGGGCAGCGCTTGAACCGCTCGACGCACTCCTCCAGCGACTTGGCCTCGACCAGCCAGTAGCCGGCGATCAGCTCCTTGCTCTCGGTGAACGGCCCGTCGACCACGGTCTTCTTGTCGCCGTCGAAGTAGATGCGGGCGCCCTTGGCGCTGGACTGCAGGCCGTCGGCCGCCAGCAGCACGCCCGCGTCGACCAGTTCCTCGTTGAACTTGCCCATGGCCTCGAACTCCTCCGGCGTGGGCAGCACGCCGGCCTCGCTCGCCTCGCTGGCCTTGACGATCACCATGAACCGCATCGCTGTCTCCTCATGTCAGGGTGCCTTCTCACCTACGCGTCGATCGGCGGTCGGCTCGCTCGACACCCTGCCAGAAGTTTTTTCCGCGAACTTGTCGGTGGCCGTGACCAGGGCGTGTCGCATGCCCGGCGACCGCACGCTGTGACCCTCGTCGGGGACCATCACCAGCTCGGCGTGCGGCACGGCCTGGGCCAGCAGCCACGGCGCGCCGACGAGGTTGCCCAGGTCGAGGACGCCCTGCACGAACACGGTCGGGATGTCCTTGAGCCGGCCGGCGTTGGCCAGCACCTCGTCCGGGCCGATGAAGTGGTCCTGGCTCCAGTAGTGGGTGACCAGCCGGGTGAAGGCGTAGGCGAACTGCTCGTCCTCCTCGTACATGGCGCGGGCCGGCGCGTACGGGAGCATGGCGTCCTCCCAGTCGCACCAGGCGCGCATGGCCCGGTCCCGCACTGCCGGGTCGGGATCGTTGAGCAGCTTGTAGTAGCCGGCAGGAGTGTTGTCGCGGTCGGATTCCGGCAGCGGCGCGAGGAACTTCTCGTAGGCCTGCGGGAAGATCCCGCCGAGCCCTCGGGTCAACAGCTCGACGTCCTCACGGCGGCCGGTGGCCAGGCCCATCTGCACCAGCTCGGTGACCCGGTCCGGGTGGCGCTCGGCGTAGACGAGGCTGAGCACGCAGCCCCAGGAGCCGCCGAACAGCATCCACCGGTCGATGCCGAGGTGCTCGCGCAGCAGTTCCATGTCGGCGATCAGGTGATCGGTGGTGTTGGCCGACAGGTCGACGGCCGGGTCGGCCGCGTTGGGCCGGCTGCGGCCGCAGTTGCGCTGGTCGAACAGCACGATCCGGTAGCGCTCGGGGTCGAAGTAGCGGCGGGAGTTGGGGTTGCTGCCGCTGCCGGGGCCGCCGTGCACGGACAGCACCGGCTTGCCGTCGGGGTTGCCGCAGGTCTCCCAGTAGACGAGGTTGCCGTCGCCGACGTCGAGTAGACCGTGGTCGTAGGGCTCGAGCTCCGGGTAGCGGTCGCGCATGGGTTCCCCTCCGTCTGATATGACAGCACTGTTACATTAGCACTGTTATATTGACGGTGTGACGGGACCGGGAATGGGCACACGACTGCGCCACCTGATCGAGCTGCTGGACGACGGCGTGGCGACCGTCGAGGAGGAGTTGGGACTGGCCGGGTTCCGGCCGCGCTTCGCGCCGTTCGTGCGCACGCTGGCCACGCTCGGCCCGAGCTCGATCCGCGATCTGGCGGCGGCGGTCGAGGTCACCCACTCGGCCGCGAGCCAGACCGTCGCGCAGATGGATCGTCAGGGACTGGTGTCACTGTCGCCGGGAACCGATGCGCGGCAACGGATCGTGGACCTCACGCCCCGAACGCGGGAACTGCTACCCACGCTGGAACGGGCCTGGCAGGCCGCGGAGGCGGCCGGACGGGAGCTGGACGCGGAGCTGCCGCACCCACTGTCCGAAGTGGTCGTCGCGGCCACGGAAGCGTTGCGGCGAAAGCCACATCGCGACCGAATCCGCGATCACCTGTAGCGGCTGCGGTTGGCGTTGATCTGCTCACGGTTGGCCATCGCCCACTCGGCGAGCGCGATCACCAGCGGCGCCAACGTCTTTCCCAGCTCGGTCACCTCGTACTCGACCCGCGGCGGCACCTCGGCGTAGGCGGTGCGGGCCAGCAGGCCGTCCTCGACGAGGTGCTTCAACGTCAGCGTGAGCATGCGCTGCGAGATGCCGGCGATCCGCTTCTCCAGCTCGCCGAAGCGCAGCGGGCCCTCGCGCAGCGTGGCCACAACCAGCAGGCTCCACTTGTCGCCGATCCGGTCCAGCACCTCGCGGACCGCGCCGCCGTCCTCGATCGCCATCGTGCGCGGGCAGTTGCCCTCGGGTGTGACCTGCGTCATAGTCAAGCCGCCTTTCCTGGACACATACACCGATGTGCCTTTTGCAGCGTCGCCCATGCGGACAGACCATGAGGCTACGCACAAGGGGTAAGGATTGGGGAATCCCGTGAACATCGCACTGTGGGTCGTGCAGGCTCTACTGGCATTGGTCTACCTCGGGGCCGGCGGCATGAAGGTGGCGCGACCGCGCGAGCAGCTGGTGGCCACGGGCCGGTTCGACTGGATGAAGGACACCTCGGACGCCGGCGTGAAGGCCGTCGGGGCGGTCGAGGTGCTCGGCGCGCTCGGCCTGATCCTGCCCGAGCTCACCGGAATCGCCCCGATCCTGACCCCGATCGCCGCCGTCGGGCTGGTCGTCGTGCAGGTCGGGGCGATCCGAGTCCACCTCACCCGGGGCGAGCGGCAACCGTTGCCCGCCAACGTCATTCTCCTTCTGCTGGCCGCCTTCGTGGCGGTCGGCCGTTTCCTCGGCTGACCCGATCCATTAACAAAAGGCCGCCGGCTCGCCGGCGGCCTTTTGTCTGTCTCCGACACGTCAATAGACTTCACCCATTCGGGGGCATTTCCCGCCCTTGGGGAACTCATTGACAAGTTACTCCGAACGCAGCATCATCTTGCGCATGATGCGCGGGGTCTATCTGACCATTCGCCGGCATGTCGACCTGCAACGGCAGGCGAGCGACCTCTGTCTCGGTCGCTGAGGCCATCTCACATTCCTCGGACTCCGACATAGTCGGAAGCCGCTGACGGCGTCTGCCCGAACACCGCTTCCGGTGTCCGGTCGATCAGCCACGCGCATTTTCTCCTGTGACGAATAGGGAGCACACATGTCAGTGAATTCGCCTCGACGGCGACGGACGAGGGTGGCCGGCGCGGCAGTGGTGCTGGCCGCGGCCGCCGTCGTCTTCCCGGCCGCGGGCACGTCCGCCTACGCCGATGTGCAGGTGACCACGGAGCACGTCACCGGCTCGGACGGCAAGGACTACTCCGTCACCAACCACCTGGTGCCGCAGTACGCGGCCAAGGCCAACACCCGCAAGGAATGGCTGCTGGTCTGGGCCGGCGACGAGAACATCGCCGACACCCTGGTGCCGGACATCAAGAACCTGCCGGGCACGCTCGGCGGCGGCCTGACCAAGGTGCGCAACGCCCTGCCGGGGCCGGACTTCCTGGCGGTCATCGACGCCACCAAGGGTTCCCCCGACTACGGCAAGGTGGTCAACACCGCCACCGTCGGGCCGCTGGTGGAGAACGAGCCGCACCACATGCAGTACGTGTGGCACAAGGGCGACACCATCTACGCCGGCGCGCTGTTCGCCGCGGCCACCTACGCCTTCGACGTGACCTCGTTGCCGCAGCTCAAGCTCAAGGGCATCAGCCTGCCGAGCCAGACGCTGGGCGGCTCGGTGCCGGACGCGTACTGGACGCTCAAGGACGGCACCGCCTACGGCACCTACATGGGCGGACCGGTGGTGCCCGGACCCTATGTCTACGGCGACGGCTCATCGGTGATCGGCAACGGCTTCGCCGGCAGCCCGGGCGAGGTGATCCACTTCGACCAGAACGGCAAGGTGCTGTCCCAGTCGCCGGCCGACACCCCGCAGGGCGACGACCCCAAGCTGTGCGACAACCTGCCGCAGCTGGGCAGCCCCACCTGCGCCAACCCGCACGGCATCCAGGCCCGCGAGGACCTGAACACGATGATCACCAGCGACTACGCCGAGCCGCGCAACATCATCCTGGACCCGGTCAAGCAGCCATCGCCGTACCTGCGGCGGCCGACCATCCGGACCTGGGACATCTCCGACCGCAACAACCCCAAGCTGCGGGCGGTCAGCTATCTGCCGGACGGTCCCCGGGCCAACCCGGCCGACCCGCTGCACGCGGAGAGCCGGGCGGCGATGGAGAACACCGTCACCAACCAGCCCGGGCACAAGGGCGCGTTCGCCCAGACCATGCAGGGCGGCGCGATCTTCTACACGCCCGACATCACCGCCGCCGAGCCGCACTGGCGTGAGGTGTTCGACGACGGCACGGCCACCAAGGCCTTCAACCCCAACGCGACCGAGGCCAACGGGGGCGGGACCAACGGCGGTTGGGTGCAGGTCAGCCCGGACGACCACTACCTGTACCACGCGGTGATCGGCCGGCCCAAGGGCACGCTGTCGGCCGACGACCCGGGCACCATCGGCGGTGTGTACACATTGGACATCCGCAAGCTGCTGTCCGACGGTGACAACTACACCTGCGACATCGACACCATCGCCAAGGCGCAGAACGGCGGCGGGGCGGACTGCCCGACGCTGGTCGGCGCGGCGGCGATCAACCCGGGCACGCCGGGCCAGGGGCCGCACTGGGGCACGTACGACAACTTCCAGCTCGGCTCCGACGGCTACTACCACGAGACCGACAACCCCGACCGGGTCGCGGTGTCGGACTACTTCGTGGCGCGTTCCGGCATCGACGGCGACCACAAGGTCAACATGGTGGACATCGGGCCGGACGGCAAGCTGACCGTCGACACCTCGTTCCGTGACGAGTACACGGGGCAGGTCGGCATCAACTTCAACCGGAAGTCCTGGCCGCACGGGGACTTCGGCAACGCCAAGCCGCACTCCGAGCTGTTCGTCGTGGCCGACGCCGACGTGAAGTGACCCAACGCGGGTGGCGCCGCCCCGACCGCGGCGCCACCCGCCCTAGGTGAAGCGGGATCCCCTGTGAACATGACCGACATGGGCATGGACATGCCGGCAACCGGCGTGCCGGCCGCCGTGCTGCTGCTCAGGATCGTGCTGCTGCTGGCCAGCGCGACCGTCGCGGGCATCGGGCTGCTGCGGCCCACCGTGGCCTCGGTGCGCCGTGGCACCGTTCTCATCGCGTCGATCGCGGCCGCCGTTACGGCCGTGGCCGACGTGATCTCCTTGCTGTGGCTGGACACCAGCGCGCCGTTCGCGATCGGACAGCTGGTGTTGGCGGTCGCCGTGCCGGCGACCCTGCGGTGGCGCACGCCGGCCGCGTACCTCGGCTTCGGCCTGCTGGTGGTGCTGATCTCCGAGATCTCCCTGAGCCACATGGGGATCGAGTTCCTGGCCGACACCGGCTACACCGTCGGCGTGGTCGCCTGGCTCGGGCTGACGCTGCTCGCGCCGGCCGACACCGGGCGGCTGCGGGCTCGCCCGGTGGCGCTGACCCTGGCTACCGTGCTGGCGCTGGCCGGGGTGTTGCAGATAGCGGTGTCCGGGGTCGGCTTCGACCGTCGGCTCTACGACACCGGCTTCGGGTTGGCCCTGCTGGTGGTGGCGCTGCTGCCGATCGCCGCGACGGCGCTGACTCTCACCCTGCCGGCGCGGCGGCTCTACCCCGTCGGCGCGCTGCTGGTGGTGGTCGCCTATGTGGCTTGGGCCGCGCTGGGGGCGATTCCCCGGCCAGCGGACCTGCCCACGCCGGGCGTGCCGCTGCTCGGCGAGGCCACTGGTGTGCCGGTGTTGGTCGCGCCGCAACGGCCCGGTCGCAACCTGGTCCACCTGCCGGAGCAGGCGACGGTCAACGGCGTCAAGGCCGTGACCCGGCCCGGTGTGAACGGCGCCTGGGCCGAGGTCGATCTGCCGCCGGGTCGCAGCTCGCTGCGGATCTCCCGGGACGGCAAGGAATCCACGCTGGCCGTGGACACCGGCTCCGGGCCTGAGGCTCGGGCCATCGACCCCGAGTGCGCCAACGCCGCGCTGGGCGGCCTGCTCGGCGGCAGCCGCGTCGCGCTCGCCTCCTGCCCCAGCGACGTTCTGTCCACAGAGGATTCCGACTCTGTCCGCAAGCTGGCGGACTACCTGAAGGGGCGGAAGATTCCGTCCATCACCGTCGTCGGGGACGGCTCTCCCCGGGCCAAGGCCGCCGAGGAAGTGGTGCGGCAGGCCGGCATCCCCGTCTCCGACACCGAACAGCCCAACAGCGCCCTTGTCGTCGTGGCCGGTTGGTCGGACGCGGCCGCCGAGCTGAACAAGGTCGCCGTCGAGCAGACCCAGAAGCCCACCTACATCTACGGCGTCTACCTGGCGCCCTGGCTGCTGACCGCGCCGTTGCTGAAGTCCGTTGTCAGCTCGGCGATCCCGCTGCACTTCGACCCCCGCGATCCGCAGACCCTGGCCTACACCGTCGCGCTGTCCAACGCCTTCCCCGGTGAGACCGGCACCATCGGCGGGCTCGACCAGTGGCTCGCCGCCCAGGGCCAGCACACCGAGCCGGCCGTGCGGCTCTACGCCTCGGCGCAGGTCGACGCCATGCCCATGGACAGCACCATGGACGGGATGGAGATGGCCTATCCCGGCCAGTGGGTGCCCAACGGCACCATCGTCCCCATCTCGGGACCGCTGTCGTGACCGGTTTCCTTTTACCGCCCCCTGCCCCGAGTCGTTAGGAGGGAAGATGTCTGTCGTCAACGAGAGACTGCCCGTGGTGGTGGTCGAGGCGCCGTCGGCGAGATCCGGCGTGATCATCGTCGGCACCGCGCTGGCCGCGATACTCGGCTTCGCCGTCTACCACGCGGCGGGCTGGAAGCTGGCCCTGCTGTACGTGGTCGGCCTGGCCCTGGGCCTGGTGCTGTTCCACTCCCGCTTCGGTTTCACCTCGGCCTGGCGGCAGATCGTGGCCGTCGGCCAGGGCGCGGCCATCCGGGCCCACATGCTGATGCTGGCCGTCGCGGTGCTGCTGTTCGCGGTGATCCTCCAGTCCGGCTTCGGGCTTTCCGGCGCGCCGCAGGGAATGGTGCTGCCGGCGAGCATCGGAGTGGCGGCCGGGGCGTTCATCTTCGGCATCGGCATGCAGATCGGCGGATCCTGCGCGTCCGGCACGCTGTTCGCCGTCGGCAGCGGGCAGACCGCCATCCTCTACACGCTGGGCGGATTCATCCTCGGCTCGATCGGCAGCGCCTTCGCCGCCACCTGGATCCTCTACCTCCAGTCGCTCGGCCCGACCGTGTCGCTGGCCGCCACGCCCCTGGGCTACGGCGGCGGCGTGCTGTTCTCGCTGCTGATCATCGGCGCGATCGCCGCCGGATCCCTTCTGCTGCAACGACGTCGCAACCCACCGCCGATCGAGCCGGCTCCCGTGGCCCGGGGCTGGACGCGGGTGCTGCGCGGCGCGTGGCCGCTGTGGGTGGGCGCGATCCTGCTGGCCGTGCTCAACGCCGTGACGCTGTTCATCTCCGGCAGCCCATGGGGAATCACCTCCGCCTTTGCCTTGTGGGGAGCGAAGTTCCTTGGTTGGATAGGGATCGACATCTCCCATGCTCCCTATTGGACGATCCCCAAGAACGCCGCCGCCCTGCACGCCTCGGTGCTGGCCGACCGCGTGTCGGTGATGGACTTCGGCATCATGCTCGGGGCGCTGATCGCCTCCGCCCTGGCCGGCGCCTTCGTGCTGCACCGGGCCGTGCCGTGGAAGATGGCCGTCGGCGCGGTCATCGGCGGCGTGCTGATGGGCTTCGGCGCGCGGATGGCCGGCGGCTGCAACATCGGCGCCTACTTCTCCGGCGTGGCCTCGTTCAGCCTGCACGGCTGGCTGTGGGGCGTCGCCGCCATCGCCGGCACCTACGTCGGCGTGCCGCTGCGGCCGCTGTTCGGCCTCGGCAACCCCAAGCCCACCGATTCCGTCTGCTGAAAGGAAACCCGTGAAGAAGGTCCTCACCGTCGGACTGCTGTCCGCCGCCCTGCTCGCCGCCGGCGCCGGCGTCGCCGCCGCCGACCCGCTGCCCATCTGGGCCCTGCCCGGTCTGGACGTCGGCTCGCTGCTCGGCCCGACCGTGCCCGTGCCGACCCAGGTGCTGGCCCCCATCGACGGCCTGCTGAAGCTCATCAGCGGCTGACAAGGAAAGGAAACCCCCTCATGCGCAAGACGATCGTCACCGGCGCGCTGGTCGCCGCCGCTCTGGTCGGCGCGGCCGCGCCGGCGCTGGCCGACGGCGTGACCGTGGTCGACAAGCCGGACACCAGCAGCCTCAACAACATCTGGACGTTCGCCCCGGCGGGTGTCCCGGTGCTCGGCGCCCTGCAGTCGGTCTCCCAGGTGTTCGGCCGCCTGTTCTGATCTCGCCCGCGGAAAGACCCACCGTGGCCCGGCCCGTCGTCCCCGCCGGGCCACGGTCCTCTCCCCCTGATTGGAGCCTGCCTTGTCCCGCCGTGCCTCGACCGGCCTGCTCGCGCTCGCCGGTGTGCTGGCCGTGACCTGCGCCGCCAGCACGACCCCACCGGCAGCGGTCGTCGCCGCCCAGCCGGCCGCCACCAACGTTCCGGATCGCGTTGTGCCGCCGGCCCATTCGCCCACCGCGCCGCACAAGCGTGGCGACGTGCAGGTCGTGTATCCCGACCATGTCGTGCCGTACAAGCCGATCCCGACCGTCGTCGACAGCCGGATCCCGGCCGTGCTGCTGGCCGCCTACCAGCAGGCCGCCGGCCGCGTGCCGTCGTGCCACCTTCGCTGGCAGGTGCTGGCCGGCATCGGCAAGGTCGAGTCCAACCACGCCCGGGGCGGCCAGGTCGACACCCGTGGCACCGTCACCTCGCCGATCTTCGGCCCCGAGCTGCCCGACGGCGTCCATGCCGAGGGCCCCATGCAGTTCCTGCCCTCCACCTGGGCCAAGTGGGGCGTCGACGCCGACCGCGACGGCACCGCCGACCCCCAGAACGTCTGGGACGCCACCGCTTCCGCCGCCGACTACCTCTGCGCCGACGGCCGTGACCTGTCCCTCAACGGCGATCTCGTCAACGCCATCCTCAGCTACAACCACGACGGCGCCTACCTCGCCGACGTCTTCCAGTGGATCACCACCTACTCCGGCGGCGTCACCGCCATCCCCGCCCTCGCCACTCCTGCGGCCACCACAACCACTTCCGCCCCGACCACCACGACCTCCCCGCCACCCACGACGACCACCACCACTGCGCCGCCACCGACCACGACCACCACGACCCCGCCGCCGAACGTGCTGGACGCGGTGGTCGGCGGCGTGCTCAGCGATGTCGGTTCGTTGCTGGGAAAGAAGTGACCCACCGCCGCAGCGCCTCGGCCATCCCCTGCTCACCGGCCCAGGCCACGTAGCCGTCCGGCCGGATCAGCATTTGCTCCTGTCCCGCCAGCCATTCGGCGCCGTCGAGCGGCTCGGGGCCGACATAGACCCACTGTCCGCCCCGCTGCCGCTTGGCCAGCCCCGGCAAGGCCGGGGCATAGTGGCCGATGGCCGGGTGATCGCCGGGCGCGTAGTGGACGTCGAGGCCGGCCAGCATCGAGACCAGGTGCCGGTTGGTCTCGTCCAGCAGCATCAACTCCGTGAACACCTCGCGCAGCGGGTCGAACCGCGGGTCCGGATCCATCAGCACGACCTGGGTGCGGGCGTTGCGCAGCACGCGCTCGCCGACCGGGTGCCGCTCGGCGTGATACGTGTCGAGCAGCCCGTCGGCGGCGGTGCCGTTGATCGTCGCGGCCAGCTTCCAGCCCAAGTTGACGGCGTCCTGCAAGCCGAGGTTGAGCCCCTGGCCGCCGGCCGGGAAGTGCACGTGCGCGGCGTCGCCGACGAGCAGCACGGTGCCCCGGCGATACTCCACGGCCTGCCGGCAGCCGTCGCCGAAGCGGGACAGCCAGCGGGGATCGCGCATCGAGACCGGGCGGCCGAGGATTCGCTCCACTGTGGACCGGAACTCGGCCATGCCGAGCGGGGCATCCCGGTCCGCGTGCGGACCGTCGAAGGTGAGCGCGAAGACCCGGCCGGCGCCGTCGGGACGGACCATGCTGATGACCCAGCCGCGTTCCGTTCGGTGCCAGCCGAAGGGAATCGCGCGCGGGTCCTCGACCGTCACATCGCCCAGCAGCCCCGCGATGGTGGCGTCGGTGCCGGCGAAGTCGATGCCCGCCAGCTTGCGGACCGTGCTCCGGCCGCCATCCGCGCCGACCACGAACTCGGCGGCGATCCGGTGGCCAGAAACGGTTTCCACCGTTGCGCCGTCGATGCCGACCACCTCCTGCCCCCGTCGGACGTCCGCGCCGAGGCTGACCGCGTGGTCCAGCAGGATCCGCTCGGTCTCGGCCTGCGGGACGCCCAGCATCATCGGCACATCGGCCTCGACGGCGGTCCGGTCCAGCACCTCCAGGCCGCCGAACTGGGCCCGGCCGGCCCTCGGCCCCTTCCCGGCCACCGACACGAACCGGTCCAGCAGGCCTCGTCGGTCCAGCGTCTGGATCGTCCTGGCGTGCAAGGCATGCGCCTTGGACAACCCCGTCGGCCGGGTCAGCCGCTCCAGCACCACCACGCCGATCCCGTGCAGGCGCAGCTCGGCCGCCAGCATCGCGCCGACCGGGCCGGCCCCGACGATCACCACATCCGTAGTCTCTAACACCGTTAGAGACGGTACTCGAACACTGTTAGAGTGGCAACCGTGGATCGGGACACCGTGGTGGACACGGCGCTGCGACTGGTGGACGAGGTCGGCCTGGACGGCTTGTCCATGCGCCGGCTCGCCGACGCCCTCGACATCAAGGCCCCCACCCTGTACTGGCATTTCGCCGACAAGCGGGCGCTGCTCGAGGCCTTGTCGGCGGAGATCGCCGCCGCCGCGATGGCGCCCGTCGAGCATCCGCAGCCCGGTCAGGCCTGGCCCGAGTGGCTGGCCGACCGCGCCCGGGCCTTCCGCCGCGGCCTGCTGGCCCACCGCGACGGCGGCCGCCTGCACGCCGGCACTGTCCCCCGCGCCAGCGACACAACCTCGCTGCGCCGGCTGGTCGAGATGATGCTCGCGGACGGCCTGAGCCGGGAGGACACCCTCGGCACCGTGCTGGCCGTCAGCCGGTACACCGTCGGATGCGTCATCGAGGAGCAGCAGGCCACCGAGCCGCTACCCGACGCCGACCGTCACTTCGAGCACGGCCTACGACTGCTGCTGCTCGGCGCCACGTGCCGGTGAGTCAGTCGAAAGGCCGCGCGGGATTGTCGAACTCCGCCAGCAGCGGCCCCGGAGTCGTCGCGGCGGGCACCTCCGGCAGCAGGTGCCAGCGGGTGTTGCGGTCCGGCCAGTACAATCGCCAGCTCGATCCGTCATAGCGCAGCTGCGCGATCGCGCGCCGGGACCACTCGTCGCCCAGATCCGGCTGCCAGAGCTCGAAGATCGTCACGTTCGACCCGCGGGTGCTGTGCTCGATGCGAACCTGGTCACGCACGCGTTCCGGCACGCGCTGCGCGCACCAGCGTGCGATCTGCTTCAGATGGATCTCCGGAACGGCCATGCGAGCCATCCTGGCATGGCGTGGTCACGTCCTGCCTCGCGCCAGGATTCCCTCCGCCAGTGCGATGGCGTGGGCCTGGCCAGGACACTCGTGACTGCCGGCGCCGAAGGGATGGCCGTCCAGGCTGACCAGCACCACTTCGCCGTCCCGGACCCTTCTGGTGGTGCGTAGCGGCTGGTCGTCGCGGAGGGTCTCCTCGACGGTGGGATGGTTGCGGGCCTTGGCCACCAGGGCGGTGGTGGCGTCGCAACTCTGCACCAGCAGGCTGATCCGGGCGGCGGTCAGCTCGTCGGCGACGCCGCCGAAGGCGTCGACCAGACGGGCGACGGCCCGGTCGGCGGCTTCGTCGGCGACGGTGTGCGGGTGGTAGGCCCTGGCCACGTCGGCGACCGCCGCCCCGGCGTCGATTCCCATGGCCTGAGCCAGGACTTCGGCGGCGGAGCACGAGGATTCGGCGGCTCGGCGGCGTAGCTCGGCCGGGTCGATCCTGGCCAGCTCGGCCACGGCCAGGGCCCGCCGCCGGCGGTGATCGGGGCCATCGCTGAACCGGGCGACCATGGCCCGCAGCCAGGCCACCGTCGGCTCGGGCCGCGGCACCGGCAGTTCCAGATCCATGCCGGAAACCATAGTGCCGCAACAGTTCGGCGGCGGCCGAAGCGTCAGCGGCGGTAGGCCTCGGCCATCGCGGCGAACACTGCCTTGGGCGTCAGGCTTCCGTCGGTCAGCCGCACCACGCTGTAGCCGGCGGTGTCCAGGTCGTACTGGGGATCGGGGTTGCAGGGCGCGTCGTAGGAGGCGAAGGTGTACCACAGCACGGTGTCCACCCCGACCTCCTCGAAGATCTCCAGATGGTCGTGCAGGTAGCGGACCTGCTCCTGCTCGTCCCGGGAGTAATCGCCGGTGATGCGGGGCGGGTCGGCCTTGTTGTCGACGATCATCCAGCCCGCGCCGCCGCGTTCGCCGGCCCCGGCGTAGGTGCAACAGCCGAACTCGGTGATGGCCAGGGGCTTGCCGAACCGCGTCCGCGCGGCGAGCTGGTCCCGGAAGGTGGCCGCGTTCTCCTTGTCCCGGTAGCCGTCCACCGAGACGATGTCGAACGGCGTCCAGTCGATGTCCTCCCACAGCCCGGACGCGTAGGTGATCTTGCCGCCGAACCGCTCCCGGGCGGCGGCCGCCGCCTTGGCCAGCAAGGCCTCGATCGCAGCCGGGGCAGTGGCGAAGGCCGCGTACGTCTCGGGCTTGCCGGTCATGATGCCCTCGATGCGCGCGAAGACGTCGTCCCCGGGCAGGAAACCCTTGGCGAACAAGCTCATCTCGCAGCCGAGGACCAGCACCACCTCCGCGCCGTCCAGCCGCAGCCGCTCGGCCCTGGTCGCGCAGTCCTCGAACAGCGGCAGCATCTGCTCCGCCGTCAGGTCGCACGGGAACGGCGCGAACCACACCTCCAGCCCGAACTCCGCCGCGATCGCCGCCGCCTGGGCGATCCGCTCCGGGTCCGCGCCGGTGATCCGGACCGCCGTGCAGTGCAGTTCCTCGGCGATCACCCGCAGCTCGCGCCGCACGTCGTCGAGGTCGAATCCGCGCCGGCTCAGCTTGCCGCCGGGCGTGAAACCGGTGTCGTAGTTGATTCCTCTGGCTCGCATGGCCTCGAGTCTGGCAGCGGCGCACCGATGCCGACCACGACAGATGTCATGACCTCGGCGTGACAGTCCACAGTAGATGGTCAGACCACCTTGCTGCGCCGCTCCAGCTGGACCACGTCGCGCCACCGGCCGTCGCTGAACCGCCCGATCCGCTCGGTCACGCCGACCACCCGGAAGCCCATCTTCTCGTGCAGGCCGAGGCTGGCCGTGTTCTCCGGGAAGATGCCGGCCCGCAGCGTCCAGATGCCGGCCGCCTCCGTGCTGGCGATCAGGGCGTTCAGCAGCGCCCGCCCGACCCCGCGCCCGCGGCCGTCCGGACGCACGTACACGCTCTCGCTCACCACGCCGGCGTACACCGCCCGCTTGGACGTCGGTGAGCAGGCCACCCAGCCCAGCACCTGATCTCCGTCCAGCGCCACGAAGCGATGTCCGGGCAGGTGGCCCGCGTCGAACTCGGCCCAGCCCGGCGCGGTCGTCTCGAAGGTGGCGTTGCCGGTGTCGATGCCCTGCTGATAGATCTCCAGCACGGCCTGCGCGTGCGCGGGCAGCATCGGCGTGACGGCCATCATGACGCGGACGCTACCTCACCCGGGCGACGTACTCTGGCCAATTGTGACCAGGGCTAAAACGGCCGGGCTGGCGATCGTGCTGGGCAGTCTGTCGGCGTTCGCGCCCCTGTCCATCGACATGTACCTGCCGGCGTTTCCGGCGATGGCGCGGGAGCTGACCGCCGCGCCGTCGGACATCCAGCTGACCTTGACCGCGTGCACCATCGGCCTGGCCGTCGGGCAGCTGATCGCCGGGCCGCTGTCCGACCGGCTCGGCCGCCGCGGGCCGCTGCTGGTCGGGCTGGCCGTCTACCTCGCCGCCTCCGCCGCCTGCGTCGTCGCCCCGTCCGCCCTGTCCCTCACCGTGCTGCGGCTGGTGCAGGGCATGGGCGGCGCCGCCGGCATCGTCATCGCCCGGGCCGTCGCCCGTGACCTGTTCGAGGGCCGCGAGCTGGCCAAGTTCTTCTCCCTGCTCATGCTGGTCAACAGCCTCGGCCCCGTCGTCGCCCCAGCCCTCGGCGCGGTCGTGCTGCACTGGACCACCTGGCGCGGCGTCTTCGTCGTGCTGTCCGTGATCGGGCTGCTCCTGCTCGTCCTCACCACGTTCCTGCTGGCCGAGTCCCTGCCCCGCGAACGCCGCCGCCGGGGCGGGCTGTCCATCGGCTCCCTGCTGGCCGACCGAGTCTTCCTCGGCTACACCCTGTCCTGCGCCCTCGCCTTCGCCGCCCTGTTCGCGTACATCTCCGGCTCCTCCTTCGTGCTCCAGGACACCTACGGCCTGTCCGCACCCCTGTTCAGCCTGGTCTTCGGGGTCAACTCGCTGGCCATCATGGCCGCCAGCCAGCTCAACAGCTGGCTGCTGGGCCGCTTCTCCCCCCGCCGCCTGCTCGCCGTCGGCCTCGCCGGCACCGTGCTCAGCGCCGCCGCCTTCCTGCTCTCCGTCCTCACCGGCCTCGGCCTCCCCGGCGTGCTGCCCTCCCTTTTTGTGCTGTCCGGCTCCGTCGGCATGGTCTTCCCCAACGCCACCGCCCTGGCCATGGCCGACCACCCCGACAAGGCCGGCAACGCCTCCGCCCTGCTCGGCACCGCCCAGTTCCTCGCCGGCGGCATCGCCGCCCCCTTGGCCAACTCCGCCGTCTCCATGGGCACCGTCATGGCCGTCGTCGCCCTCGGCGCCGTGCTGGCCTTCCTCCTGCTCACCCGGGCCCGCCATGCGGCGCAGATCACCCATTCGCCCTAATCCCATCCGGGAACCACCGGCCCCCGACCCGCGTCGGACCCGTATCGACGACAGACAGTCACCATGATCACGGTCGACGGGCCTTGAGTCGCCTCGATGAGGGATTCCCCCGCGCCGCGATGCACGGTCGGCTAGCCTGAGTGGCGGCTACGGGGACGCTAGGTGGGGATGGGACCATGGCAGCGCAGATCGACGTTGGCGGCGGCTACAGCATCGACATCGACGATGCCCAGAAGTTCGTCACCGCGCTGACGCAGCAGAAGCAGGAGTTGGCGTTGACTTTGCAGCGAGCAGCTCGTGTGCTTCAGGTCTTGCCGCCGGGTCACGATGACTACAGCTCCGCGTGGGCCAGCACAGCGAACCAGATGGTGAAACAGCACTCCGAGTGGAACCTCAACAAGCAGAAAGAGCTCCAGGCGCTGATCGACAAGGTCAACGCGGTGGTCGCCCAGTACCAGCAGACCGAACACGACAACACATTGAGGGCCTGACACGTGCGATCGAAGACCACGCTCACCGTGACCATCCTCGGCGGCGTCACCGCCCTGGCCCTCGCCGGCTGCAACAACAATCCTGGTGGCACCGCCAGCCCGACAACGGGCGCGACGACCACCACAACTGCGACCAGCAGCGCCGACACGGTCTCCAACCCCTTGGACACGACCAAGCTCCAACAGGACCTCTGCTCCGGGCTCACGCCAGCTCAAGTGGCCCCTTACATGGGGCAAGTAAGCAATAGCACTCCCGACAAGAACGACACAAGCTCGGCATGCACGCTATTCCCGCAGGACGGCCACCAGGCTAATGTGTCAATCACCGTATATCCAAATATGACACCCACCGCAATGTTCGCCGGTGGCGCAAATTTTCCCTACAGCAAGAAGCTCGACCCAATTCAGGGCTACCCGGCTCAGGACACCAGCCAGAGCGGCTCGCCGAGCGGCGAATGTAGCACCAACGTCTCCGTCGCAGACCACGTTGTGGTCGCGATCGAGACGCAGTCGATTGACGGCTACAAATACCACAGCAACATGTGCGCAGTGAGCGAAGCGCTCGTTTCAAACTTGCTCGACAACATCAAGGCGTCGAGGTGATCCCATGAGTGGAAACGGACAAGGAAACGGCTACACGTACGCGCCGACCTGCAGGGCTGGGCAGGGCACGATCTACGACCAGTTCCACAACGGCGTCAAGGGCGACGGCCCCATTCACCAGAACGCGACCGGGTTCCAGGAACTTGCCCAGACATACGGTGAGCAGCAGACCGCCTTCAAGAAGGCGCTAGAGGGTATCAAGACGACCTATACCGGGTCGGCCGCCGACAGCATGCAGAGCGCGTTCGACCCGCTGGTCAAGGGTATGAGCGATGGCCAGACGATGTCACAGCAGGCATCCACCGCGCTGACCAATCAGGCCGGCCAGTTCAAGGCGACGCAAGCCAAGATCAACAACACGGTGCCGGTACCGAACGAACCCTGGTACGAACACATGGTGCCGTGGAACACCGATCACGATGACGCGGTTGACAAGAACAACGACATCAACAACGCCAATGCCGCAGCGTATGCGGCATACGGCAGGTCGACCACCGCGAATGTGCAGACGTTCCCCGCGTTCACTGACAATGACACGATGAACGCCAACAACATCAGCCTGGTGAGCAATCCGGTGGACCACACCGGTGGCCCGGGGCATGTTGTCGGACCAGGCACGGGTGGTGGCGGCAACTACAACGCCCATAACGTCAGTGGCGCCGGCGGGGGCAGTGGCGGCAGCCAGTACCAGTCCGGCACCAACGGCGGAGGCGGGCAGTACCAGCCTGGGGGCATCGGCACGGACGGGAACGGCAGCTACGTGCCGCCGCCCGGGACCTCCAGCACGAACCTCCAGGGCGTGGGCACGGGGACGGGCTACCCGACGGGCCCCGGCTCCTGGAACTACCCCGGTGGCGGCGCGGGCGGCGACGGCAGCGGTGGCGGCGGGATGGGCGGCGGCTTCCCGATGGCGGGCGGCTTCGGCGGTGGCGCCGGGGGCGGCGGCTACGGCGGAGGCGGCGCGGGCGGTGGCTACGGCAGCGCGGCAGGCCGGGGCGCGATGGGCGCGGGCTCGATGTCGGGGGCCGGGGCGAAGCCGGGCGCCGGGGCGGCTGCCGGCATGGGCGCGGCCGAAGAGGGTGGCCGCATGGCCGGCGGCATGGCGGGCGCACGAGGTGCGGCCGGCGCGAACAGCGGCATGATGGGCGGCGGCCAGGGCCGGGGCGGCAAGAAGGAAGAGGACGGCGAGCACAAGTCGGCGGCCTACCTGGTGACCGAGGAAGACGAGATCGTGGGGGACCTCCCGGCGACGTTGCCGCCGGGAGGGGTGATTGGGGGCTGAGGCAGTGCTCAGGGCGCCGGTGAGCGTCTCCAAGGACGCGTGGGAAGCCGTGCGCCAGCGGCACGGCATCGAGGAGCAGCACCACATGCTGGCCGTGCCGCTGCCGGACGTGACGCTGGCCGACTACCCGGCCTGGGAGCGGCGGGCCTACGACGAGCTGGCCCGGATCGGCATGGCCAACGGCATGGCGGCGCACCCGGACCTGGTGGCGACCATGGCTCTGCTGGCCCGGCCGCCGCTGGAGCTGTACGGCCGCGTCGGCTACCACAACCGGGTGGCGGTGGGCGCGGTCGCGGCCAGCGACGGCCGGTCGGCGGTGCTGGCGGTGCTGGACGACCACGCGCTGCACCTGCGGCCGATCCCGCCGGACAAGCTGCCGGAGGCGGCGGTCGGCCTGCTGCCGCCGGCCCCGCCCGGGCGCGGGCAGTCGATCAGCATCTCGCTGGCGGCGGCCAACCGGGTCGGCACCGGTCAGCCGGTGGCGCAGAGCTACGACGAGGAGCCGCAGAGCTGGCTGCAGTCGGGCACGGATCAGGGCCCGCCGGAGGAGCGCGCGTTGCAGCGGCTGCTGGCCGAGCCCCGGCTGGGCGGCGGCCGCCTGTACGCGAGCGCCCGCGACGGCATGGGCCGGCACCGCCGCTGCGAGCAGCCGATGACCTACATGGACTTCGAGTCGGGCCGCTGGGTGTTCCAGCACAAGCCGGGCGCGGGCGGGGAGCAGTGGCTGATCGTGCGGCCCGCGACCCCGGAGTCCCTGATCGCCGGCGCGTACGACCTGCTCGGGGAGATCACCGCCCGGGTCTGAGGCCTCACACCGGCGTCAGGTCGGACACGAGCCACTGGCCGTCCTGTCGTTGCAGGGTGGCGCGCACCCGCGCGCCGTCGATCCGCGACGACGGGTCAGCCGCGGTCTGCGTGACCTGGTCGAGAAACACCAGCAGCACCACACGATCCGGCTCGACGCTGACCACGGACGTCGCGGCGACGGTGGTCTTGGTGACGATCTGCTGCTTCTGCGCGGCCGGGGCGACGACCTTGCTGCTGAGCTCGGCGAACTGGTCGCGGAACGCCCCGGTGGTGCCGGCCCGCGCGCCGGCCAGGTCCTTGTCCAGGGTGTGGTAGTCGTACGACAGCAGCTGCGGCAGTCGGGTCCGCGCGGCGTCGACCGCAGACCGGCGGGCGGAGTCCAGTTCGGACGCCTGCTCGACCCGTTGGTAGAGCAGGAAAGTAGCGGCGCACAGACCGAGCATCGCGGCGGCGGCGACCCATCTCAAGAACCTCACGGCACGAACTCCAGATCCGAGACCAGCCAGCGGTCCCCGTCGTGTTGCAGCTGCATCTTCATCCGGTACTGGCGCTGTTCCCCGCTGGGCGCGTCGCTGTTCTGCACGGTCGCGGACACGGCGGCCAGCACGGTGACGGTGTCCCCGTCGACGCCGCTCACGCCGGCCTCGGCCACGGTTCCCTTGGAGGTGACCGAAGCCTGCTGCACGACCTTGCGGAACACGTCGGCCTGCTGGGCGAACTGGTCCTTGAACGAGCCGGTGGCCACGGCCATCAGCCGGTCCACGTCGCCCTGCGCGGTGTCCTTGCTGACGGTGGTCAGGTCGACGGCGACCTGCCGCGCGACCTGGAGCGCCGACTGACGGTCGGCCTCCTCGGTGTTGGCGTCGTCCAGCTTGAGCAGCAACAGGGTCGCGACGGCGACGAGCGCGACCGCCAGCACCACGGCGACGGCCGGCAGGATCCGTTGCCGCCACGGCCTTATCTCACGAACAACTTCTGCCATGCGGGCTCCTGTTCTCGGCATTGCTCGGGACTGGCGCCGCGTCGGCCGGGCGCGTTCAGGCACGGCGTGTTCCGCGCGCCCCGAACGACTCGTGGATCGGCCGGCTCGACCTTGCAGTACAGGTCGCCCGGCGCGGCGATGTCCTTGGTGTCACTGGGATCCCGCCGCTGCGGGTTGGGCAGGAAGCCGGTGGTGCACGGCGGCGGGTCGTTGATGTTGAGCCGCAGCGTGGCGGCGATGTCGCCGTTGTGCCGCAGCAGCATGTTCTGGATGAGCGCGACGGTCGCCGGGTAGTCGGAGAGGAACTGCTCGACCCCGGGCCGGTAGGTGCGCACGACCTGGCCGGTGGCGATCAGGTTGCCCAGCAGGGAAGGCAGCGTCGGCCGGAGCCGGTCCTGTAGGCCGAGCAGCTGGTCGTCGAAGCCGGGCACGGTCCCGAGCAGGCGGCGGATGTCGTCGTCGCTGAGCCGCAGCTGGTCGGTGAACGAAGCCAGATCCCTGGTGTACGAACGGATCTGGCCGTCGAGGTCGTGCTGGGTGTCGAGAAACGGCCCGAGCTGGTCGATCAGGCCGGTCGTCGGGCCGAGGTCGACCGTGGCGTCGTGCACGAGCAGTGAGGCCTGGTCCAGCAGCTGGCGGAGATCGTCGTGCGAGCCCTGGAACGCGGTGGTCACCTCGGCCAGCACAACGCGGAGCCGATCGGTCGGCACGGCCTTGGCCAACGAGTCCACACTGGACAGCAATGCGTCGGTCGGCGTCATCGGCTTGGTCCGGTCCATGGGAATCGTGGCGCCGCCAGCAGCCATCTCGGTCAGGGAGCCGGTCGGCGACAGGTCGACGTACTGCTCGCCGATCGCCGAAGTGCTGTGGATCTCGGCCCGCAGAGCGGCTGGCACCGGCTGGTCCAACGACATCCCGACCGCCACGCCGTCGGGGCCGAGGTCCATCGACGACACCTTGCCGACCTGCACACCGAGATAGGTCACCTCGGCCCCTTCGTACAGCCCCGACGCATCGGAGAAGTCGGCGGTCACGGTGTACTTGCCGCCGGTCAGGCCCACGTAGTCGACGGCGATCACCGACACGGCGAAGATCGTCAGCGCCGAGAAGGCGGCGAGCTGGATGCGGACCAGGCGGCTGAACATCAGCGGCCGCCCAACGGGGCCAGCAACGGATTGACGGCCTGCAAGGAGAGGTCGACCGATGCGTACACGTTGACGAAGTCGCCGCGGAAGCTGTTGGTGAAGGTGGACAACGGAAACAGCAGCGTGCCGGCGACGTCGAACGATCGCGGCAGCGAGTCCCCGGCGGCGGCGAGGTTGGCCAGGATCGGTTGGAGATCACGCAGATTCCCGGCCAGGTCGTCCTGACTGTGGTCGATGACTTTGTTGGCAGTCATGGAAAACGAGGTCAGCGCGGTCAAGGCGGAGGTCAGGTTGGTCCGCTGCTGGTTGAGCAGCGTCACCCCCGGCGTGACGTGATTGAGTGCCTGGGCGAGCTGATCCCGTTGCGCAGCAAGCGGTTTGCTCAGGTTGTCCAAGGCGTCGATGGTCGCGACGATGGCGGCCTTCTGCTGGTCGACCGAGACCGTGAAGGTGCGCAACTGGTCGAGCAGGTCCCGGGTCACCTGCTCCCGCCCGCCCAGGGCCTTGTCCACCTCGGTGTAGATCGTGCGGAGGTTCTCCAGCCCCCCGCCGTTGAGCCACAACGACAATCCGGCCAGCAGCTCCTCGGTCTCCGGGTAGCGGTCGGTCCGCGCCAACGGGATCAGGTCGCCGTCCCGCAGCCGGCCCTGCTGGTCGGGCGGCCGGTCCAGCTCGACGTATTCGGCCCCCAGCAGGCTTTTCTGGCCGATCTTGGCAGTGGCGTTGGCCGGCAGCCGCACCCCGGCGTCCAGTTCCAGGGTCAGCCGGGCGTGCCAGCCGTCCAGGCGCACCTCGCTGACCCGCCCGACCGTGATGTCGTCGACCTTCACCTCGGCGTTGGGCACGAGGTTGGCCACGTTGGCGAATTCCGCCCGCACGGTGTAGGTGTCATGCCCGCACCCGGCCAGAAGCAGCACGACGGCCAGCGCCAACAGGATTCTCATCGGCCGCCGCCCAACAGCAGGGTGGGCAGGTTGGGCGGATTCAACGCCACCGGCACGGTGTTCATGTTCAGCAGACGCAGCAACGGATCCAGCGTCTGCCGGCACTGGTCCGGTGTGCCGCCGAGCGAAAACAGCGTGATGCAGGTGAAGCCGGCGAGGTCCTGAGTGTTGTTGATGGCCAGCCGCGCTTGCAAGGTACCCGTCGCGGGATCGAACATGGCCAGCGTGTCGGCGAGTGTGGTCGGCGCCTGGTGCAGGATCGCGGCCAGCTGGGCCCGCTCGTCGGCGAGGATCTTGGTCACGTCGGCCAGCTGCCCGACGGTCGCGCCGAGCCGATCCCCGTTGTGGGCCACGAAGTCCGCGACCTCGGCGGTGGCCCGGTCCAGGGCGGCCAACGCGGCGGCGAGCTCGGATTTGTTGTCGTCGGCCAGTGTGGCGATCGCCGCCAGCTGCGCGCTGAACTCCCGGACCTGGGCGTCGGCACCGTTCAGCGCGGTGACCAGGACCTGGAGGTTGGTGATGGTGCCGAACAAGTCCTTGCTGCCGGCGGCCAGAGTGCTGGCGGCCCGGGCCAGATCGATGATCGTCTGGCGGATCGACCCGCCGTTGCCCTGGAGGTTGGCGGCGGCGGTGTCGATCGCCTTGGGCAGGGAACCGTTCTGTGCCAACGCAGTCGACAGCCGAGTGAGCTGATCCTTGAGCTCGTCCCACTCCACCGGCACCGCCGTCCGCTCACGAGGCACCACCGCACCGTCGGCCAGCTGCGGCCCGCTGGTGTAGGCCGGCGTGAGCTGCACGAATCGGCCGCTGATCACGCTGGGCGTGACGATGACCGCCTTCGCGCCGGCCGGCACCGGCCGGTCGTAGGCGATGCCGACGGCGACCTGGTCGCCGGCCGGCCGCACCGAGGTGATCTCGCCGATCCGCACGCCGAGCACTCGAACGTCGTCGCCGCGATGCAGGTTGACCGCCCGCGTGAACTCCAGGGTCGCGGTCCGCCGCCCGCCCGGGTTCAGCACCACGTACGCCGTCGAAGCCAGCAGGGCCACCACCACCGCCGCCACAGTCAGCCGGTGTAGGTTCACTTTCCTCCCCTGGCCAACAGTTCCGGCAGCAGCGGCACCAGGTTGGTGGGCACCAGGTTGCCGACCTGGGTGTCCACGAACGGCCCGGAGCCGACGGCCTCGCCGACTTCCCGCACCAGCGGCCCAGTCCGGTCGAGCACCTGACGCAGCTCATCCCGGTGCTGCTGCACCATGGTCAGCAGGTCGTCGAGTTGCTTCAGGGACGGATCGAGCTGGGCCTTGTTGTCGGCCACCAGCCCGCTGAGCTGGTCCGACACCGCGACGGAGTTGGTCAGCAGGGACCGGATCGCCGCCGACCGTTGGTTCAACGAGGCCAGCAGCGACGAACCCTGGGTCAGGACCTTGACCAGCTGTTCGTCGCGCTTGGCCAGTACACCGCTGACATTGTTGGCGTGCACCAACAGATCCCGCAACGCGGCGTCGCGCGAGTTGACGGTCCCGGACAGCCGGCTCAGCCCGTCCAGCACCGCCTTCACCTGCGGCGGCGTGTCCTTGAAGGTGTCGGACAACGTGTCCAGCGCGGTCGAAACCTTCCCGGTGTCCACTTGGGACATATTCGCGGTGACGTCCGAGAGCGCTTCGGTGACGTCGTAGGGAACGGTGGTGCGGTCGAGCGGAATCCGCCGCAGCTCCCCTGCCCCGGCCGGGGTCAGTGCGAGTTCCTTGCGCCCCAACGCCGTCTCGGCCTTGATCGCGGCACCGGTGGCATCGCCGAGCCGGATGTCGCCGTCCGTCACCGAGAACGTCACATCGACTCGGTCGCCATTGAGCTCGACCCCGTCCACGGACCCGACCTTGAGCCCGGACACCACCACGGGATCCCCACCGGTCAGCCCGCCGACCTCGGCGAACTCGGCGGTGAACTGCCGGCCGCCGATGACCCGTGGCGCCATGAACGCACCCATCACCACGGCCACCAGCACGAGGGTGCCGATCACTCCCAGCTTGACCGGATCTCGTTCGGCGAAGGTCTTTGTCATGCCGCCCTCACTTCGTCGGCTGGCAACGGGCGATGCCGCTGCGCAGCGCGATCGGGTCCGCGAGCTTGACGCCCAGGCCACACAGGTAGATGTTGAAGTAGCCGCCCCAGGCCGCGCCCCGACTCAGCCGCTGATAGGCGTCCGGCAGCGCGGCCAGCGAAGCGGTGATGCTGTCCTTGTTGGCGTTCAAGGTGTTCGCCAGCTGACCGAGGTGGCCGACGTCGTCGCGCAGCGGCGGACGGATCACGTTGAGCAGCGCGGCCGTCTTCCCGGTGAGCAGGTCGATGTGCGTGACGGCGTCGCCGATCTGGTCGCGATCCGCGTCCAACCCGCTCACCAGCTGCTGCAACTGCGTGATCAGCTGCCCCAGTTCGCCGGTGTTCACCTTGCCCAGCGCGGCATCCAGGTTGGTGATCAGGTCGCCGATCACCCGGTCCCGGTCGGCCACAGTGGACGTCACCGAGGCGAGTGAGGCCAACAGGTCGTCGATGGTGCCGCCCTCGCCCTGCAACACGGTGACCAGCTCGTCGGAGACGCGATTGACCTGGTCCGGTGAGAGGGCGGCCAGCAATGGCTTGAACCCGTTGAACAAGGCGTCGAGATCGAGGGCCGGCGCGGTCTGGGACACGGGTATCGTGCCGTCGGCCGACATCCGGGACCCGTCGCCGGCGGTCAGCTCCAGGTAGCGGTCGCCGACCAGGTTCTTGTACTTCACGGCGGCGTGGGCGCCGGTGGTCAGCTCGACGGTCCGCTGCGCGGAGAACGTCACCAGCACCCGGTTTCCGTCCGTTATGGACAGTTCGTCGACGCTGCCGACCCGGATGCCGGCCACCCGGACCTCGTCCCCGGTCGTGAGGTTGGACGCGTCGGCGAAGACGGCGTGATAGTCGTCGGCCGGCCCGCTGGGCGCGCCCCCGGACAAGGTCACGCCGACCAGCGCCGCGGCCGCGACGCTGACGAGTAAGAACACCAGGAACTTCACCGAGGGCCGGCCATTCCGTGGCAGTCGGGCCCGGTGCCCGGCCGGATTCGAGGCAGGTCCTGGGGATACCGGTACGGCTCGACCCCGGGGCCGACCGTGATGTCGACGTGCAGGCCGCTGTCCTGGTTGTGGCTCAACAACTCCCGGTTGAGGTCGAGCCCCCGGAACAGGCAGGGGAACATCGTCGCGTAGTCGGCCAGCAACCCGGCGGTGGGGCGGCTGATGTGCAGCGCGTCGGCCAGCGGCTGGTCGATGCCGCCGAGGAACTCGGCCCCCTGGTTGCCGAACCTGGTCAGGGACAACAGGAAGCCGCCCAGTTGGCCGGCGGCCAGGGTGTCGCTGGTGACGCCGAGGTTGTCGCCGATGCGGATCGCGTCCGGCGCCACCGCCGCGTACGTGTCGAGCACCGACGGCGCCTTGGCCAGGTCGGACCCCAGCGCCGGCAGGCTGGGAGTGAATCGCACAAGGTAGCCGTCGAGGTCAGCGGCCAGCTCGCCGAGCTTGTCCCCGTTGCCCCGCAGGGCATCGGCGACGGCGGTCAGCGCCAGGTCGAACCGGCTGGGCTCGATGGCGTCGAGCTGCCCCAACAGGTGCTCGAAGGTCTCGTTGAGCTCCACGGCGACCCGGCTGCCACTGATCACCGCACCGGCCTTGATCGGCGACGACGGCCCGGCCGGCCGGATCAGGTCGATGTACTTGGCCCCGAAGATGGTCAGCGGCACCACGTTGGCGGTGACGTCCGCCGGCACCTTGTCGGCCATCGCCGGGTAGAGGCCGACGCCCAGCTCCGCGCCGTCGGCAGTGGGCGTGACGCTGCGGACCGTGCCGACGGTGACCCCGAGGACCTTCACCTCGGCCCCGCGGTCCATCAGCATCCCGGCCCGGTCGGCGCGCACGGTGACCGGGACGAACCGGTCCAGCGCGCCCTCGAACTGCGCGGCGACCAGCGCCGACGCCGCCAGCACGGCGACGACGAACGCGGCCCCCAGCGCGCTGTGCCGGTTCATCCGGCGATGTGCACGGTCGCGGCGTTGCCGAACACGCTGAAGTCGACGGCCATGTCCACCAACAGCACCGCGACCAGCGAGGTCCGCACGGCCTTGCCGACCGCGATGCCGACGCCGGCCGGGCCGCCGCGCGCGGTGAACCCGTGGTAGCAGTGCACGGACATGACCACCACCGACATCAGCACCGCCTTCGCGAACGCCCAGAACAGGTCCGTGGGGTTGAGGAAGATGTCGAAGTAGTGCTGGTAGGTGCCGGCCGGCTGGCCGAAGCCGACGGTGACGACGAGCTTGGTCGCGGTGAACGAGGTCAGCACGGCCAGCGCGAACAGCGGCACGATGGCCAGCAGCCCGGCCAGGATCCG
Source organism: Kutzneria sp. NPDC052558 (assembly GCF_044547355.1). Classification (NCBI taxonomy): domain Bacteria; kingdom Bacillati; phylum Actinomycetota; class Actinomycetes; order Pseudonocardiales; family Pseudonocardiaceae; genus Kutzneria; species Kutzneria sp. NPDC052558. The sequence continues at coordinate 154,085 of NZ_JBIUAG010000013.1, read as the reverse complement.
GGTGCCGACCAGGAACGGCAGCGACGGCACGGCCATCACCTCCAGCGCGTCGATCTCCTCGCTGACCCGCATCGCCCCCAGCTGCGCGGTGAACCCGGCCCCGACCGTGGCGGTCAGCGCGATGCCGGCGACCAGCGGCGCGGCCTCGCGGGTGTTGGCGTAGGAGGAGAGAAAGCCGGCCAGCGCGCCGCCGCCGATGTCGGACAGGGCGGCGTAGCCCTGCAGGCCGACTTCCACGCCGACCGCCGCTGTCATGAACGCCACAACGGCCGCGGTGCCGCCGATGACGGCCAGCCCGCCGGTGCCCAGGGACGTCTCTGCCAGTAGCCGAAGCGTTTCCCGCCGGTACTTGCGCACGGCGCCGGGCAGCGTCGCGTAGACGCGGCCGTGGAATTCCAGCTGGCGGCCGATCAGTCGCAGCATCGTCAGCTCCTCAGCACCAGTGCGGTGATCAGGCTGTTGGCCAGGAACAACAGCAGGAAACCGACGACCACGGTCTGGTTGACGGCATCGCCGACGCCTTTCGGACCGCCCTTGGCCGTCAATCCGAGATGGCACGCGACCAGTCCGGCCAACAACCCGAACACCGCGCTCTTGAATTCGCTGACGATGAAGTCCTTCGGTCCGGTGAGCAGGGTGAGATTGGCGGTGAACAGGCCGGGGCTGGCGTGTTGGACGTAGACCGAGAAGACGTAGCCGGCCGCCAGCCCGACCAGCGTGACCAGGCCGTTCAGGCAGAGCGCGACCACGGTCGCGGCCAGCACCCGCGGCACCACCAGCCGGTGCACCGGGTGCAGGCCCAGCGCCTGGATCGCGTCGATCTCCTCCCGGATCCGCCGCGCGCCCAGGTCGGCGCAGATCGCCGTGGCCCCCGAGCCGGCCACCACCAGGGCGCTGACCAACGGCGCGATCTCCCGCACCACGCCGAGCCCGGCGCCGGCGCCGGACAGGTCGGCCCCGCCCAGCTCGATCAGCAGCTGGTTGAGCTGGAACACGGTGATGACGCAGAACGGGATCGACATCAGCAGGGTCGGGGCCAGGCAGACGCCGGCGATGAACCAGGCCTGGCGGAGGAATTCGCGGGTCTGGAAGGGGCGACGGAAGGCGAACCGGACCGAGTCGAGCGAGGTGGCGTAGAAACCGCCGATCGCGGCGGCCGGTGTGCGCAGCACGGCGCCTCCCTTCCCGAGACGGCATTTGCCCGTCCGGCGGCCGCCATCCCGGCCACCGGCTTTCCTCTCCGCGCCCGCTCTCCTTCCCCGAGGCTGTCGACTTGTATACTCCAGCCCCGAATTGGTGAGGGATATTCAGTCTTCGGCGCTCCCGTTGTCGACACAGCGTTTTCGATTCGTCGCTCGAAGTGGTGAACCGTCGTTCGGCCATGGCGTCGCCGCCGTTCGGCGCAACACAATCGGTGTCCACGGCCGGTTCGGTCGGTTACCGTCGCCGCGTGCGCACGCTGCTGGTCGACAACTACGACTCGTTCACCCACAACCTGGCCCACTACCTGGCCGAGGTCAGCGGGTGCGCGCCGACCGTGCTGCGCAACGACGACCCGGCGCTGACGGCCGGGCTGCTGGCCGAGTTCGACAACGTGGTGATCTCGCCCGGCCCCGGGACCCCGGAGCACGACGCCGACCTGGGCCGCGCCCGGGAGCTGATCGACCGCTGCGAACGGCCGCTGCTCGGTGTGTGCCTCGGGCACCAGGCGATCGCCCACTGGCACGGCGCGAAGGTCGGGCGGGCCGACGAGCCCCGGCACGGGCGGACCTCGCCGGTCGAGCACGACGGCACCGACCTGTTCGCCGGGCTGCCGTCGCCGTTCCGGGCGGTGCGCTACCACTCGCTGGCCGTCACCGACCTGCCCGAGGAACTGGTCGCCACGGCCTGGACGCCGGACGGCGTGCTGATGGGGCTGCGGCACCGGACAAGACCGTTGTGGGGCGTGCAGTTCCACCCGGAGTCGATCCGCACCGAGCACGGCCACCGGCTGCTGCGCAACTTCGTCGACCTGACGCCCGCGCGCCCGCGGCCGGCGATCACGATCAAGAGCACTGTCTCCCCGGCCCCGGAGCCGCTTTCCGTTCACGTGCGGCGGATGCCGACCACACACGACCCGGAAGTCGTTTTCGGCCAGCTGTTTCGGGACGCGGAGAACGCCTTCTGGTTGGACAGCAACGGGATCGACCGCTTCTCCATCATGGGCTCGGCTTCGCGGTGCGTCACCGCCGCCGATGGCTCCTTCTTCGACTGGCTGGCCGGGAAGCTCGGCGCGGTCCGGGCGGTCGCGGACGTGCCGTTCGATTTCACCTTGGGGTGGATCGGATATCTCGGTTACGAGCTGAAGTCCGAGTGCGGCGGCGACGCCGCGCACGAGTCGCCGTACCCGGACGCGGCGATGATGTTCGCCGACCACGCGGTGGTGTTCGACCACCTGGAGGGCACAACCTATGTGCTAGCCCTCGATCCGGCCAAGCTGTCACTGCTGGATGCCGTGTCTGATGTGTACGTACGACCGGCCGAGGCGTGCACGCCGGCGGCGATCTCGTTGCGGCACAACCGGGAGCAGTACATCGACGCCGTGACCGCCTGCCAGCAGGCAATCGTCGAGGGCGAGACGTACGAGGTCAATCTCACCAACCGGATCGCCGTCGAGGCCGACGTCGACCCCTGGCCGGCCTACCGGTTCCTGCGGCGCACCAGCCCGGCCCCGTTCGGCGCGCTGCTGAAGTTCGGGGACCTGCACGTGCTCAGCACATCCCCGGAACGGTTCCTGCGCATCGACGCCGACGGCATGGTGGAATCCAAGCCCATCAAGGGAACCCGGCCACGCGGGCGCACGCCCGACCGCGACGCCGAGCTGCGGGAGGAACTCCGCACCAGCGAGAAGGACCGGTCGGAGAGCCTGATGATCGTCGACCTGGTGCGCAACGACCTGGCCCGGGTGGCCGAGGTCGGCAGCGTGCGGGTGACGAAGCTGTTCGACGTGGAGAGCTACGCCACCGTGCACCAGCTGGTCTCGACGATCACCGCGCGGCTGCGGCCCGACGCGTCGCCGGTGGACTGCGTGCGCTCGGCGTTCCCGCCTGGCTCGATGACCGGCGCGCCGAAGATCCGCACCATGAAGATCATCGACCGGTTGGAGGGCGCCGCCCGCGGCGTGTACTCCGGGGCCGTCGGCTACTTCTCGCTCAACGGCGCGGTCGACCTCAGCGTGGTGATCCGCACCGCGGTCGTCACGCCCGGGCGGGTCGACTACGGCGTCGGCGGCGCGGTCGTGGCACTGTCCGATCCGGACGATGAGTTCGAGGAAACAGCCGTGAAGGCAACGCCTTTGCTGAGCCTGTTCCAGGCCGCGTTCCCCGATCGGGTGATCTAGAGCGCGCGGAAAGTGCTTCACGGGTCAACTATGGGGCCGACCGGTTCTCCGACAACCACCCCAGAGGTCAACGATGCCCAAGACCGTAGTCGGGATCATCGCCGCCACCCTGGTCGCCGCCGTGCTCGGCGTGACCGGCGTGAGCACAGCCGTCGCCCAGTCCACCAGCCCCGCGCCCGGCAATGCCACGCTGGCGCAACAGATCCAGCAGGGCCGGGACCGCGTCGCCGCGGCCTGGCAGGCCCAGGACGTCACCGCGCTGAAGACGGCCGTCTCCGAGCTCAACCCGTTGCTGGCCGGCGCTCACGGCGACCGGACGGCGCTGAGTCCCGCCGCCGCCATGTATCTCGGCCGGGCCGAGCAGCAGCGCGACCAGCTCGCCGCCGCCCTGTACGCGCCGCAGCCCCGCAGTGGCATCCTCGACTCGGTCAGCGGCCTGGTCAGCGGCCTGCTGGACTCGTTGTCCAACCTGCTCAGCAGCCTGCTCGGCGGCGGTCACGACGGCGACAAGCCGACCAAGCCGACCAAGCCGGCGGCCCCGGCCGACGACACGATGCCGGCCACGGTGCCCGCCGCATGACCCCTCACGCTGTATGAACGGACCATTCCTGCACTGCGAGTGGAGGAATGGTCCGTTCCAAGCATCAGCGGCTTGACACGAGCAGGGCTCAGGTTTGGGGGCCGGACATCAGGGCGAAGACGGCGCCCTGGGGATCCTGGATCACGGCCATCCGGCCGAACGGCGTGTCCTTGGGCTCGCTGACCACCGTCGCCCCGTTGCTGTCGGCGATCGCCGCGGTGGCGTCCGTGTCGGCGACGGCGAAGTACACCCGCCAGTCCGGCTCGGCGTCCGGCACGGTGAAGATGCCGCCGACGTCCCGCCCGTCGACCCGGAACGTCGTGTAGTCCATGTCCGGCAGGGGATCGGCGATCTCCACCCCGAACACGTCGGCGTAGAAGGCCCGGGCCCGCGCCGCGTTGGGGGTCGACAGCTCGTTCCAGATCCAGGTGCCGGGCTCGTTGACCAGGCGCGCGCCGATGTGCCGGCCCGGCTCCCAGACGCCGAACACGCCGCCGGTCGGATCGGCGGCGATGATCATCCGGCCCTCGCCCGTCACGTCGATGACCTCGGTCATGGCCTGCCCGCCGTGCTCGACGACGGCCTTGTGCGTGCTGTCGGCGTCGTCGGACTTGAGGTAGGTGGTCCAGGTGACGGGCGTGGCGCCCTCCTGCTGCATCAGCCCGGCGATGCTGTGGCCGTTCAGCAGCGCCTGCGTGTAGTGACCGGTCTCCGGCGGTCCGACGAAGTACTCCCAGCCGAACAGCGCCGTGTAGAACTCCTTGCTGGCATTGACATCCGTGCTGGACAGGTCGATCCAGCACGGCACCCCTCGCGCGTACTCGCTCGCCTCGGGCATGACGTCCTCCGCTCCGGTAGCCAACCGGGGCCCCACTCTGCCAGCGGGCCGGCGCGGCGGTGTCAGCGAACCTGACGAGGTGACGGATCGGCCCGGCCCGTTGACGGCCCGTGTCCACCTCCCATTGCTGTCATGTCAGCATTGACATGTTATTAGCCACGTGTCACCGTTGGGATATGACCGAACAGACTCCGAGCTACCTGGCCGGCCACCTGGCGCCGGTCCCCGACGAGATCGAGGCGCAGGACCTCCAGGTCACCGGCGCGCTGCCGACCGAGCTGACCGGGCGCTACTTCCGCAACGGCCCCAACCCGAAGCCGGGCGAGGACAGCGGCCACTGGTTCACCGGCCACGGCATGATCCACGGCGTCCGCCTGAACCAGGGCCGGGCCGAGTGGTACCGCAACCGGTGGGTGCGGACCAAGCGGTTGGAGGGCGCGCCCTCCCTGCTCCGGGACGGCGCCCGCGACCTGGCCGCCGGCGCGGCCAACACCTCGGTGATCGAGCACGGCGGCAAGATCTTCGCGCTGATGGAGACCAGCTTCCCGTACGAGATGAGCCCCGAGCTGGACACGCTCGGCCCGTGCGACTTCAACGGCCGGCTCACCACCGGCATGACCGCGCACCCCAAGGAGGACCCGGAGACCGGCGAGCTGCACCTGTTCGACTACAGCTTCCGGGCGCCGTACCTGACCTACCACCGGCTCTCCGCCGACGGTCAGCTGATCACCAACTTCCCGGTGCAGGTGCCGGGTCCGACGATGATGCACGACTTCGCCATCACCGCCGACCACATCGTGTGGCTGGACCTGCCCGTGGTGTTCGACCTGGAGCTGGTCGGCCGGGGCATGCCGTACCAGTGGAGCGACAAGTACACGTCCCGGATCGGCCTGATGGGCAAGGACGACCCGATCGTCCAGTGGTTCGACGTCGACCCGTGCTACGTCTTCCACGTGGGCAACGCCCGCGAGGACGAGCAGGGCCGGGTCGTCCTGGACGCCATCCGCTACAGCCGCGACGCGTGGTTCGCCAGCTGGAGCCACATCGGCGGCGCGCCGGTGGCCGAGCAGGCCGCCGCGCTGGCCGTGAGCAAGCTGCACCGCTGGATCCTCGACCCGGCCACCGGCAAGGTGACCGAGCAGGAGCTGGACGACGGGGCCGCCGAGTTCCCGACCGTGGACGACCGGCGGGTCGGCCTGCCCAACCGCTACCTGTACGCGGTCGACCGCAGCGCCATCGTCAAGTACGACACCGACCGCGGCGTGGTGGCCCGGCATGAACTCGGCGAGAACTGGCGGGCCGGCGAGGCCGTTTTCGTCCCGGCCGAGGACTCCAGCGGGGAAGATGAGGGCTGGCTGCTGTCGATCGCCACCAACACCGATCCGTCCGTGGCCTCCCAACTGCTCGTGCACGACGCCACCGACCTGTCCGCCAAGCCGGTCGCGGCGGTGTTGCTGCCCCGTCGGGTGCCGGCCGGCTTCCACGGGTCCTGGATCCCGGACGGAGAACTCACGCCATGACCGAGAAGACCGAGTCACCCCGGGTGGCGACGATCCTCAGCTCGCTGCTCGTGGACGTCGGCGTGCCCGCGCTGGCCTACTTCGTGGCCCACTGGCTGGGAGCCAGCGACTTCGTGGCCCTGCTGACCGGCTCGGTCGTCGCGCTGCTGCGCACCCTGTTCGTCGCGGTCAAGGACCGCAAGTTCCAGCTGTTCTCGGCCTTCATGGTCGGCGTGTTCACGGTCGGGCTGGTGCTGTCGTTCGTCACCGGCGACGCGCGCTTCCTGCTCGTCAAGGAATCGGCCGGCACCTTCGTGGCCGGCGTCGCGTTCCTGGTCAGCTGTCTGTTCGGCAAGCCGCTCATCTACTTCGCGGCGCTGCGCATGCAGCCCGGCCGGGAGGCGGAGTTCGCGCAGCGGTGGCAGGAGCTGCCCGGCTTCCGCCGCACCTTCTACACCATGTCCCTGGTGTGGGGCGTCGGGTTGGTGATCGAGGCGCTGGTGCGGGTTCCGCTGGTGTTCCTGCTGCCGATCGAGGTCATGGTCACCGTGTCGACGGTGATGCTGGTCGTCGCGTTCGTGCTGCTGGCCGTGTGGACCCGGTGGTACGTCGGCCGGCGGCAGGCCCGGTTGGCCGCGGCCGGCTAGCCCCGGGTCCACCGCCGCCGGCTCCACCTTGATCCGGCGGCGGTGGACCTGACCGTGCGCCCGGCCGCCGGTCCTAGTCCGCGGCGAAGACCGCCCGGTGCCAGATCGAGGTCAGCGTGTCCACCAGCTCGGGATCGCCCTCGTCGTGGGAGATGGCGTGCTCGGTCATGCCGACCAGCATGGTGGCCAGCGAGTGCGCCGAGGGCGGCCCGGCCGGGGCGGCGCCGGCCTCACGGGTGCGTTCGATCATGTCCTCGGTCGCCGCGACCAGGCGGCCGTTCAGGTCGGCCATGAACTGCCGGGCCTCGGCCGGGGCGTCCGGGTTCTGCGCCGCCATCAGCACCGCGCCGTGGTCGTCGTACATCTGCACGGCCAGCTCGATGCTCAGCCGCACGCTCTCGCGGCGGTCCGCGTGCGGCTCCAGCCAGCACTCCACCTGCGTGAGCAGGTCGTCCGACGCGCGCGACAACAGCGCCAGCAGCATGGCGCGAGACCACCGTCAACCTCATCGGCAACGGCGCCCTCGCGCTGCTGCGCCACCCCGCCCAGCTGGCCTTCCTGCGCTCGAATCCCGACCAGGCCCCCGCCGCCACCGAGGAACTGCTGCGCTACGACTCCCCCGTGCAGTTCGTCTCCCGGGTCGCCGTGGCCGACACCGAGGTCGCCGGCCACACCGTCCTCGCCGGCGAGATCGTCTCCATGGTCCTCGGGGCGGCCAACCGCGACCCCAACGCCTTCCCTGACCCCGACCGCCTCGACCTCACCCGCCAGTCCGGCCGGCTCGTCTCCTTCGGCCAGGGCATCCACTTCTGCCTCGGCGCTCCCCTGGCCCGCCTCGAAGGCCAGCTCGCCCTGGCCGGCCTCGCCGTCCTGCCCGACCTGACCCTCGTCGACTCCCGCCCCTCCTACCGTGACCACTTCATCCTCCGCGGCGTCTCCACCCTCCGCGTCAGCGCCTGACCCCGAAGGAGTTTGCGTCCGGATGGCGTAGTGGGTATGCTGGGTGCAGAAACGGCAGTACCGGTGCATAGGTCAGAACGACCGAACATCACATCCTAAGGCCGCCCCTCGGGGCGGCCTTAGTGCTGTTGTGCGCTATGTTGCCGGGGTGCATTTCTGTTATCTCGACGAGTCCGGTGGCACAGAATCACCCGATCAGGGAATTAACTCGACTCCGGTCATGGTAATTCTGGGGCTGATCGTCGAGGCCGTCGCCGTTCCCGGCCTCACCCGCGATTTTCTGGCGCTCAAGCGCCAGTACTTCCCACGCCGGTTCAACAACGGTCTCGCCCTGGACTCGGTGCTGCACGAGCTCAAGGGCAACGAGGTTCTCCAGATGGTCCGCAGCGACTCGCGCAACAAGCGACGCCAGGCGTCGTTGATCCAACTGGGCCTCGCCAATGCTGGAGGTTCCTCAGTTCTTCGACAGCAGGAATAGTGTCGACATCCGACGAGGAGACCCAATCTTGGGGGTCCACTACCAAAGAGAGCGAGAATCGCCAACCGAGAGAGTGCGAGGCCCCGCCGATGCTTCGCCCGCACGCCGGATTTCGTCCGCCGCCACTCAACTCAACCACCCACCCGAGCCGATGCGGCGGACTAAATCCGGCAAGGGCGAGGCATCGGCTACCCGGGGGCCGAGCCGCGACGCCGAAGGCGGCGCCATGAAGTGGTCCAGACCTTGACACTGCGTACGGGGGCTGTATCCAATGGGTTTCCGCCGCCGTGTCCAGGTCCCCGCTCGGGAGGACAACCAAGACATGTCAACGATCCCCCGGCGGCTGGTCGTCGCGGCCACCGCCATCACGATGCTCGGGACAGCGACGGCCGCTCAGGCGGCGACGGCGCCGAAGGCGGTGCCGTACGCGAGCGTGGTGCCGGCCCCGGCGGCGGCCACGCAGGCGAGCTCGACGTTCACGTTGGCCAGCGGCGCGCGGATCGCGGCCAGCGGTCAGGCGGCGGCGGTGGGCGACTACCTGGCCGGCGCGCTGCGTCCGGCGACGGGCTTCGCGCTGCCGGTGGACAAGTCGCTGGTGGCGCACGCGGTGGACCCGATCCAGCTGCTGATCGTGCCGGACGCATCGCTCGGCGACGAGGGCTACACGCTGACGGTGACGGCGGCCTCGGTGGTGCTGTCGGCGAACAAGCCGGCGGGCCTGTTCGAGGGCGTGCAGACGCTGCGGCAGCTGCTGCCGGCCAGCATCGAGGCCAGCACCAAGCAGCCGGGCCCGTGGACGATCCAGAGCGGCAAGATCACTGACCACCCGCGCTTCGCCTACCGCGGCGCGATGCTGGACGTGGCCCGTCACTTCTTCGGCGTGGACACGGTCAAGACCTACATCGACGAGATCGCCCGCTACAAGGTCAACACGCTGCACCTGCACCTGAGCGACGACCAGGGCTGGCGCATCCAGATCAACAGCTGGCCGCGCCTGGCCACCTACGGCGGCAGCACCCAGGTCGGCGGCGGCGCCGGCGGCTACTACACGCAGGCCCAGTACAAGGACATCGTGGCCTACGCGGCCAGCCGCTACATCACGATCATTCCCGAGATCGACATGCCGGGGCACACCAACGCGGCCCTGGCCTCCTACGCCGAGCTGAACTGCAACGGCGTGGCCCCGCCGCTCTACACCGGCACCGACGTCGGCTTCAGCACCCTGTGCGTGAACAAGGACATCACCTACAAGTTCCTGGACGACGTGATCGGCGAGCTGGCGGCGCTGACTCCCGGCCCGTACATCCACATCGGCGGCGACGAGTCGCAGTCCACCAGCGACGCCGACTACCAGGCGTTCATCCCCAAGGTCCAGCAGATCGTGGCCAACCACGGCAAGATCGCCATCGGCTGGCACGACATCAGCAAGGCCGCGCTGCTGCCCTCGACCATCGGGCAGTACTGGGACACCACGCCGACCAACGCGGCTGTGCAGGCGGCGGCGAAGAAGGGCACGCACTTCGTGCTGTCCCCGGCCAATCTGGCCTACCTGGACATGAAGTACACCTCGAGCACGCCGCTGGGCCAGGACTGGGCCGGCCTGATCGAGGCCAAGACCGCCTACAGCTGGGATCCCGGCGCGTACCTGACCGGCGTGAACGCCAGCCAGGTCAACGGCGTCGAAGGTCCACTGTGGACGGAGACCATCACCAAGCTGGCCGACATCCAGTACATGGCCTTCCCGCGCCTGGCCGAGCTGGCCGAGCTGGGCTGGTCGCCGGCCAGCACGCACGACTGGAACACGTTCAAGACGCGGCTGGCCGCGCAGGGTCCGCGCTGGAAGGCGCAGGGCGTGAACTTCTACGCCTCCCCGCAGGTGCCCTGGGCTAAGTAGTGCGGACGTACTCGTGGAAGCGGCCGACCGGGGTGAATCCCAGTCGGCCGTACCAGTTCTGCGGCCAGTCCTCGCCGTCGGCGAACAGGAACACCGTGTCGCGGCCGCGGGCCCGCCGCAACGCCTCGCGCATGATCGCCGTCGAGTAGCCGTGGCCCTGGTGGCCCGGCACCGTCAGCACGTACTCGATCTGCGCGATTCCCTCGTGCAGGTAGAGATCCGCCCACGCCACCGGCCGACCGTCGGCCACCACGCCGAGGAAGTGCACCTCGTCCGCACCCCGCCGCCGGGCGGCGATCCGGGTGGCCAGCTGCTCCACCTCGTCCTCGGGCAGCTCCGGCTCGTCGGCCCGCCAGTTCCGCCGCAGCGCCTCGATCATCACCGGCAGCTCCAGCGACTCCACCCGCACCGACGGCGCCGGCGGCACCGCCCCCTCGAACCGCATCGCCACCAGCTCGTGCGTCGTGTACCCGGCGGCCACCGCCGCCGGCTCGAAGGCCCGGCCCGGCTCGTCGTCGAGGAACACGATCACCCGGTAGTCGAGGTCGGCCATCACCTCGTCGACCGCCGCCAGCAGCTTCGCCGGCTCAACCGCCTCCCGCACCAGGACCCGGTTGTTGTTGTACGAGGCCGGGAAGTCCCGGTGTCGCACCGCGATGCCGCCGGGCACCGCCACCACGTCGGTCGCCTGCCGACCGGAGAACCCGATCAGGAAGTCCACGATCTCGGCGGGGGTGCGCATCCGGTGACAGTATCGCCGAGAGAGACCCAACTCACATTCCGACCGGTATGTGATACATGCAGGCCGGATTGATTGTTACTTGGGGCGGCGCTACCTTCGACGTGATGCCCGAGTCAGGAGGCGCCACAGCCATGAGCACCGAAGCTTTTGTGTTCGACGCGGTCCGGACCCCGCGGGGTAAGGGCAAGCAGAACGGGTCGCTGCACGAGGTCAAGCCCGTATCCCTGCTCGTCGGCCTGATCGACGAGCTGCGCACCCGCAACCCGAACCTGGACCCGGCCCGCATCGACGATGTGGTGCTGGGCTGCGTGACCCCGGTCGGCGACCAGGGCGCCGACATCGCCAAGACGGCCGCGCTGGCCGCGGGCCTGCCCAACACGGTGGCCGGCTTCCAGCTGAACCGGTTCTGCGCCTCGGGCCTTGAGGCGGTGAACATCGCGGCGCAGAAGGTGCGCTCGGGCTGGGACGACCTGATCCTGGCCGGCGGCGTGGAGTCGATGTCCCGGGTCCCGATGGGCTCGGACGGCGGCGCCTGGGCGATGGACCCGGAGACGGCCTACGACACGAGCTTCGTGCCGCAGGGCATCGGGGCCGACCTGATCGCCTCCATCGAGGGCTTCTCCCGCGAGGACGTGGACGCCTACGCCCTGGAGTCGCAGGCCCGCGCGGCCAAGGCGCAGAGCAACGGCTACTTCGACCGCTCGGTGGTGCCGGTCCGCGACCGCAACGGCCTGACGGTGCTGGAGCGCGACGAGTTCCTCCGCCCCCAGTCGACGATGGAGGGCCTGGGCGAGCTGAAGCCCTCGTTCGCGGCGATCGGCGAGATGGGCGGCTTCGACGCGGTGGCGTTGCAGAAGTACCACTGGGTGGAGCGCATCAACCACGTGCACACGCCGGGCAACTCCTCGGGCATCGTGGACGGCGCGGCCCTGGTGGCCATCGGCAGCGAGCAGATCGGCGAGGAGTTCGGCCTGACGCCGCGGGCCCGCATCGTGGCCACGGCGGTCAGCGGCGCGGACCCGACGATCATGCTGACCGGCCCGGCCCCGGCCTGCCGCAAGGCGCTGGCCAAGGCCAACCTGACGGTCGACGACATTGACCTGGTCGAGATGAACGAGGCCTTCGCCGCGGTGGTGCTGCGCTTCATGCGCGACATGGACATCCCGTGGGAGAAGGTCAACGTCAACGGCGGCGCGATCGCGCTGGGCCACCCGCTGGGCGCGACCGGCGCGATGATCCTGGGCACGATCGTGGACGAGTTGGAGCGGCGGGAGCTGCGCCGCGGAATGGTCACCCTGTGCATCGGCGGCGGCATGGGCCTCGCCACCATCGTCGAGCGCGTCTGAGGGACGAGGTCATGAGCGAGTACTTCAAGTGGGACAAGGACTCCGACGGCATCGTCACGCTGACGATGGACGCGCCCGGCCAGTCCGCGAACACGATGAACCACGATTTCACCGCCGCGGTCACCGAGGTCGTGCAGCGGCTGCGGCGCGAGCGTGACGACATCACCGGCGTGGTGGTGGCCTCGGCCAAGAAGACCTTCTTCGCCGGCGGCGACCTGAACGACCTGCGCCAGGTGACGCCGGCCGACGGCGAGCGCTTCATGGCCACGCTGGTCAGCACCAAGGCCGCGCTGCGGGGCCTGGAGACGCTGGGCCGGCCGGTGGTCGCGGCGCTGAACGGCTCGGCGCTGGGCGGCGGCCTGGAGATCGCGCTGTCCTGCCACCACCGGGTCGCGCTGGACAACCCCAAGGCCCGCTTCGGTTTTCCCGAGGTGACCCTGGGCCTGCTGCCCGGCGCCGGCGGCGTGGTCCGCACGGTCCGCATGCTCGGCATCGCCGACGCGCTGCTGAAGCTGCTGTTGCAGGGCCAGCAGCTGGCCCCGGCGGCGGCCAAGGAGACCGGCATCGTCGACGAGGTCGTGGCCACGCCGGAGGAGCTGGTCTCCCGGGCCAAGCAGTGGATCAAGGACAACCCGGAGGCCGTGCAGCCCTGGGACGTCAAGGGCTACAAGATCCCCGGCGGCACCCCGTCGGCGCCGAAGTTCGCGGCCAACCTGCCGGCCTTCCCGGCCAACCTGCGCAAGCAGCTCAAGGGCGCGCCGATGCCGGCCCCCAAGGCGATCCTGTCGGCCGCGGTCGAGGGCAGCCAGGTCGACTTCGAGAACGCGCTGCGCATCGAGTCCCGCTACATGCTCCAGCTCTCGGCCGGCCAGGTCTCGAAGAACATGATCAAGGCGTTCTTCTTCGACCTCCAGTCGATCAACAAGGGCGGCAGCCGTCCGCAGGGCGTGCCCCAGTACACCGCCAAGAAGGTCGCGGTGCTGGGCGCGGGCATGATGGGCGCGGGCATCGCCTACTCGGCGGCCCGCTCCGGCATGCAGGTCCTGCTCAAGGACGTCTCGGTGGAGGCGGCCGAGAAGGGCAAGAACTACTCGGTCGGCCTGCTGGACAAGGCGCTCAGCCGCGGCAGGACGACCCAGGAGAAGCGGGACGAGATCCTGGCCCGCATCACGCCCACCGCCGATGTGGCCGACCTGGCCGGCTGCGACCTGGTGATCGAGGCCGTCTTCGAGAACCCCGAGCTCAAGCACCAGGTGTTCGCCGAGATCGAGAACGTCGTCGAGCCGGACGCGCTGCTGTGCTCCAACACCTCGACGCTGCCGATCACCGGCCTGGCCGAGGGCGTGAAGCGGCAGAGCGACTTCGTGGGCCTGCACTTCTTCTCCCCGGTGGACAAGATGCCGCTGGTGGAGATCATCCGCGGCGCCAACACCAGCGACGAGGCCCTGGCCAAGGCGTTCGACGTGGTGTTGCAGCTGAAGAAGACGCCGATCGTGGTCAACGACAGCCGCGGCTTCTTCACCAGCCGCGTCATCGGCACGTTCATCAACGAGGGCGTGGCCATGCTCGGCGAGGGCCTGCCGGCCCCGTCGATCGAGCAGGCCAGCACCCAGGCCGGCTACCCGGCGCCGGTGCTGTCGCTGATGGACGAGCTGACCCTGACGCTGCCGCGCAAGATCCGCGACGAGTCCCGCAAGGCGGTCGAGGCGGCCGGCGGCACCTGGGCCGGGCACCCGGCCGAGCAGGTCATCGACCGCATGGTGGTGGAGTTCGACCGCGGCGGCCGCAGCTACGGCAAGGGTTTCTACGACTACGTCGACGGCAAGCGCGCCGGCCTGTGGCCGGGCCTGGCCGAGCACTTCGGCCAGCCCGGCGTGATCATCCGCGAGGGCGACGACATCCCGTTCCGCGACATGAAGGAGCGGATGCTGTTCGCCGAGGCCATCGAGACGGTGAAGTGCGTCGAGGAGGGCGTGATCACCGCCGTGGCCGACGCCAACATCGGCTCCATCTTCGGCATCGGCTTCCCGGCCTGGACCGGCGGCGTGCTCCAGTACATCAACGGCTACGACGGCGGCCTCAACGGCTTCATCGCCCGGGCCGAGGAACTGGCCGAACGCTACGGCGACCGCTTCACCCCGCCGGAGCTGCTGCGCAAGAAGGCCGCCGCCGGCGAGACCTTCGAATAACGCAACTCGCACTGACGCCGAGCGGGACTCGCCGGGGGTTTCACCACCCCGGCGAGTCCCGCTCGGCGTCACACCGAATGTAGGTTTCGGGCAGCTACCGATGCTAGGAAGGGGGCTTTCCTCCACTCTGAGTGGAGGAAAGCCCCCTTCCTAGCATCGGGTCAGAGCTCGGCGAAGGTGGTGATGCGGGGGTGCGAGCCGGTGTCGGGGGAGCCGTCCTCGGGGCGGGACACGCCGATGGTGTGCCAGCCGGCCTCGGCGGCCGCGTCGAGTTCGGCGGCGACGTCGGACAGGAACGTCAGCTCCGCCGGGTCGACCCCGATCGACTTGGCGATCACCTGGTACGAGCCGACTTCCCGCTTCGGGCCGGCCGACACGGTGTCGTAGTGCCCGGCGAAGTGGCCGAGCAGATCCCCGTGCTGGGTGTGCCGGAACCACAACCGTTGCGCCAGTTCGGATCCCGACGAGTACACGTACACCGGCACGCCCTGCGCCGACCACCGCCGCAGCACCGGCGGCACATCGTCGTAGACGTGCGCGGTGAGCTCGCCGCAGGCGTAGCCCTCGGCCCAGATCAAGCCCTGCAACGTCTTCAGCGGCGTGGCCTTGACGTCGGCGTCGATCCAGCCGATCAGGATCGACGCCGCCTGGTCCGGGTCGGCCGCGACCTCGCGCACGACGGAAGCGGCCTCGGGCCGGCGCACCCAGTCCTGGATGCGCGAGCGCGAGTACGGGAAGAGCACGTCGTGCACGTGGGCGATGGCGCTGGTGGTGCCCTCGATGTCGGTGACGATCACACCAGTTCGTCCAGCGTCGGCATCCGCGACGAGATGCCGTCGCCGGTGAAGCCGGCGACCCAGCCGTCCTCCTCCTGGAAGAAGCGGATCGCGCAGAACTCCGGGGTGGAACCCATGTCGAACCAGTGCGTGGTGCCGGCCGGCACCGACATCAGGTCGCCGCGCTCGCACACCACGGCGTAGACCTTGCCGGACAGGTGCAGGTAGAAGCAGCCCTTGCCCTCGACGAAAAAGCGGACCTCGTCCTCGTCGTGGGTGTGCTCGTTGAGGAACTTCTCCCTGGCGCCCTTGGCCAACGCCGGCCACTCGGGGTCGTCCGACGGCTTCATCCGGACGACGTCGACCAGCCGGTAGTCGCCCTGCTTGGCCACCTTCTCGACGTCAGCCTTGTACGCCTCCAGGACCTCCTCCTGGCCGGCGGAGTCGGACAGCTCGACGGTGTCCCACTGCTCAAGAGTGATGTTGAACGGGGCCAGCTCGGCGGCGATGGTCGCGAGGTCGGTGGTGCGCAGCAACACCTCGTCGCGGTCGCCGTCGGCCATGACCTGCAACAGCGTCATCGATGTTCTCCTAGTTCGTGAGCAGGTGCAGCCGGCAGAGTGCCTCGATGCACTCCACCCGGTTGCGGGCGATCTCCAGGGTAGGTCCCCAAGCTGTGACGCCGTGGTGGCCGATCAGCAGCACCGGGACCGAGCCGTCGAGGCGCTCGCCGACCTCGGCGGCGATGCGCGGCACGTCCGACCAGTTGGTGAACAGGGGCACGTCCAGCGAGCTCGGGTCGGCCACGCCGAAGCCCTTGATGATCTCGAAATCGGTGAAGCGGACGGAGTTCTGGCCGGCCGCCATCGCCTTGGCCGCCACCGCTGTCGCGTACGGCGGGTGCGCGTGCACCACCGCGCCGCAGTCCGGGAACGCCTTGTAGATGGCGGCGTGGATGGAGGTCTCGGCCGACGGCTTGGGGCCGGAGATCCGTTGCCCGGTCTCCGCCTCCACCACCACGACGTCGCCCGGCGTCAGCTCGCCCTTGCTGCGGCCGCTGGCGGTGATCAAGGCCTGGGAGCCGATGCGCACGGACAGGTTGCCGGCGGTGCCGTCCAGCCAGCCGCGCTGGTACAGGCCCCTGGCGATCTCCGCCAGCTGTCCGGCCGGCCGCTGCGGCCACACGCGGTCCTCGGTGACGATCGCGGTCACGAGATCGTTGGGCGTGACGTCGAATGCGGGGTTGAACACCGGCGTGTCCGGCAGCGCCACCCGGTGCCCGTGGAAGGCGATCACCTCGTCGGCGTGCCGCTGCTCGATGACGATCTGCGAACCGTCCGAAATGGACTCATCCACAGTGGACTCGGGCGCCACCACCACGAACGGGATGCCGCTGCGGGCGGCGGCCACGGCCAGCGAGTAGGTGCCGACCTTGTTGGCCACGTCGCCGCTCGCGGTGATCCGGTCCGCGCCCACCATCACCACGTCGACCAGTCCGGCGGCGATCGCCGCCGGGCCGGCGGAGTCCACGCACAGCCGGAACGGGATGCCGGCCTGGGTCAGCTCCCACGCCGTCAGCCGCGCCCCTTGCAGCAGTGGTCGGGTCTCGCCGGCCAGCACCTCTTCGACCAGGCCCCGTTCGGCCAGTTCCCTGATGCCGCCCAGCGCGGTGCCGACCGCGACGGTGGCCAGCGCGCCGGTGTTGCAGTGGGTGAGGATCCGCAGCGGCCGCCGGCTGGTCAGCCCGAGCACGGCGTCGGCGGCGCGGGCCGCCATGGCCTGATTGGTCCGCTCGTCCTCCTCCAGCATGGCCAGCGCCTCGTCCAGCACGGCCCGCGCGCCGCCGGGGAGTTTCGTCAGGACCCGGCGCACCGCCCAGCTCAGGTTGACCGCGGTCGGCCGGGCGTTGGCGATGCGTTCGGCGTCCTCCCGCACGGCCTGGTCGTCACCGTCGCTGAGCTGCGCCGACAACGCGACCGCCAGCGCGCCGGCCACGCCGATCGCCGGGGCGCCGCGAATGGCCAGCCGCTTGATGGCGTCGATGACCTCGTCGGGTGTCGTCAGGCGCAGCACGGTTCGCTCGTGCGGCAGCGCGCACTGGTCGACGGCCACGACCGCGGCCCCGTCCCAGGCCAGTGTCCGCTCCAATGGTCCCCCTCGGGCCGACGGTGACAAACGTTCCCCAGTCTGCACGCTTGTCGCCCGAGGTGTTAGCCGTCTCCCGGCTGACGGGAAGGCTTGACGGCCGTCACCAACCGTGTCGGCCGTGCTTATGGCGCCGCCTTCGGCGTCGCGGCTCGGCCCCCGGGTAGCCGATGCCTCGCACCTCCTGAGCTGGCGGCCCCCACCCTCCGCCGAACCCGCGCACGG
This sequence comes from Kutzneria sp. NPDC052558, assembly GCF_044547355.1. Taxonomy (NCBI): domain Bacteria; kingdom Bacillati; phylum Actinomycetota; class Actinomycetes; order Pseudonocardiales; family Pseudonocardiaceae; genus Kutzneria; species Kutzneria sp. NPDC052558. The sequence continues at coordinate 136,387 of NZ_JBIUAG010000013.1, read as the reverse complement.
GCGCGGCGAGCCGGCCTCGGCTCAGGAATGCCCCTGGATCAACCCGGAGAGCGTCCGCCACTCGGCCACCGGCAGCGGGTCGTTGAGCACCTGGATGCAGACGTGGTCGGCGCCGCCGTCGAAGTGCTGCCGCAGCCGGTCGCTGATGACGGTCTCGTCGCCGACGGCCACGGTGGCGTCGACCAGCCGGTCGCTGCCGCCGTCGGCGAAGTCGTCGTCGGTGAAGCCGAGGCTGCGCAGGCTGTTGGTGTAGTTCGGCAGCTGGAAGTAGAACCGGAGGTGGCCGCGGGCGATCTCCCGACCCTTGGCCACGTCGTTGGTCAGCACGGCCTTGAGCTCGGGCGCCAGGACCGGGCCGGCGCCGAGGATCCCCCGGGCCCGGGCGGTGTGCTCGGGCGTGACGAGGTACGGGTGCGCGCCGGCGGCCTCGGTGGCCGACAGCTCCAGCATCTTCGGGCCGAGGGCGGCGAGCACCCGGTCCTGCTTGGCGTGGCCGGCGGCGGTCAGCCCGGCCAGGAACTCCCGCATCGCCGACAGCGGCTTGGCGTAGTCCTTGACCAGCTTGCCGTGGCTCGCGCCCAGGCCCAGCAGGAAACGGCCGTGATACTTCTCGTTGGCCGCCTTGGCCTGCACGGCCACGTCGGCGGCCGCGTGCTCCCAGATATTGAGGATGCCGGTGGCCACGGTGAGCCGCTCGGTCGCCGCGAGCACGTTCTCGGCCCGCGCCACCGACGGGCTGCCGCCGACCCAGATCGCGCCGTAGCCGAGCTCGTCCAGCTCGGCGGCGGCCTCGCGGGACCGCGGCGTGTCGTCGGCGATGTCGTGCCCCCAGATGCCTACCCGTCCCAGTGCCACTGCGTCATCCTCCCGGTCGACTTGTACGACCAGAATCGTATAACCGTCGGCCGGCGTCCGCCACGAGCACGGCCAGCGCCAGCCAGACCAGGCCGAACCCGACCCACCGGGTGGTGTTCATCTGCTCGTGGTCGATCAGCACGCCGACCAGGAACTGGAACACCGGCGCCAGGTACTGCACCAGCCCCAGCGTCGACAGCGGCAGCCGGATCGCCGACGCGCCGAAGCACACCAGCGGCACGACCGTGATCAGGCCCGCGCCGACCAGCAGCGCCGAGTGACCCGCGCCGTGGCCGAGGAACGTGCCGACGCCGATCACCTCGATCACCACCAGGTACACGGTGGCCGGCACGAACAGCACCGCCGTCTCGGCCGCGAGCCCCTCGACGGCCGGCAGGTCGACCCGCTTCTTCAGAAAACCGTAGACCGCGAAGGCGACAGCCAGGATGAGCGCGATCCACGGCGGCCGGCCGTAACCGACCGTGAGCACCCCGACCGCGACGACGCCGATGCCGACCGCCACCCACTGGGCCGCGCCCAGCCGTTCGCGCAGCACCACCACGCCGAGCGCGATGGTCAGCAGCGGGTTGATGAAGTAGCCGAGCGAGGTCTCCACCACGTCGCCGGCGTTCACGCCGTAGATGTAGGTGCCCCAGTTGACGGCGATGGCCACCGCCGCCAGCGCCAGCATGCCGAGCCGGGCCGGCTGCCGTAACAGCTGTCCGATCCAGGCCCAGCGCCGGCGGACCAGCAGCACGGCCACCAGCACGACCAGCGACCACACCATGCGGTGGGCCAGGATCTCGACCGCGCCGGCCGGTTCGAGGACGGGAAAGTAGAGCGGGAACAGGCCCCACATGCCGTAGGCGGCGATCGCCAGCCACAGGCCCTCCCGGGACCGGTCGGCTGGGGCGGGGACCTCGACCTGGCTTGACTGGGAAACGGCCACGGACTCAGCTAACCTCGGACCACACCGAACTTCTATTTACTATTTCTGCACGGTCCTTGAAGTACAGCTACACGGTTTTACGCTGCGTGACCGCCGTCCTCACCCCGACGGGCTAGTGACGGTGGCCGCCCGCCGCCAGGATCCTGGGCCGATGGCCGACCTCATCGAGCTTTCCGCCGAGTTCACCGACCGGCTCGGTCCGACCGAGCAGGTGCGCGCCGTGCTCTCCGGCCCCACCGGCACGCTGGTGGCCACCGACTTCCGGGTGCTGGCCGAGGACTCGCACATCCCGCTGACCGAGGTCGTCTCCGTGGCCACCGCCGGCAACTCGCTGTCCGGCGGCGCGCTGTCGATCCGGGCCGAGCACACCGAACTGCGCTGCACCGGCATTCCTTTCGAGCAGGCGCAGCGCTTCGCCGCCGCCGTCCGCAGCGGGCTGGCCCGGGTGCAGGCCGCCGCCTGGATGCCGACTCAGCGGGGGAACTGATCCTGTAGCTGCCGCCGGTAGCCGATCGGCGAGGTCCCGTACGCCGCGCGGAACAGCCGGCTCACGTGGGTCGGGTCGAGCACGCCCCAGCGGGCGGCGATCACGGCCACCGGCGCCGTCGCCTGCGTCGGGTCGGCGAGGTCGTCACGGATGCGTTGCAGGCGGCGGGTTCTGATCAGGGCGGCGATGGTGACGCCACTGCCGGCGAACAGCTTGTGCAGGTACCGCGGGGAGATGCCGTGCGCCTGGGCGATGGACTCGACCGACAGGTCGGGGTCGCCCAGGTTGGCCTCGCAGTAGGCCACCACCCGTTCCCGCATGGACGTGCGGGGATCGGTCAGCCGGGCGTCGCCGGCAAAGACCTTGCCCAGCAGGGAAAGCAGCGCGTCGGCCAGTTGCGTGCCGCCCTCGGCCACCGTGGCGTCGAGATCGCCGGCCAGGCCGTTGAGCATGCCGGCGACCACCCGGCGCAGGCCGCTGTCGGTCGCGGTCGGCCGCGCGATCGCCTGGCGCAGCGCGGAAGCGTGGCCGGCCAGCCGCTCCCTCGGCACGCCGACCACCACCGTGCGGTAGGTGGTGCCGTAGACCAGGCCGTACGGGCGGGTCGTGTCGTACACCACGAGGTCGCCGGGATTGACCACGGTGTGCCGGCCGTCCTGGCCCAGCATGCAGGATCCGCTCAGGTGCAGGGAGAACTTGTAGAGCTCGCTGTCGGTGGAGGTGATCAGCCGCTGCGGACGCCAGACGCCGCCCGGGTTTCCGGTGATGTCGGCCACCAGCAGGCCGCCCGCGCTGGCATAGCGGATGCCCCCGTCGAAGTCGAAGTCCTCGGTGGTCATCCGCAGCGGGGCGAAGGCCGACGACGCGGCCTGCTGCATCGCTTCCAGGCGCTCGTTGCGCTGCACTGTCGCAACGCTAGCGATCCGTGCGTGCGATGGCGAGGTGACATGCGCCCGATGGCGAGGCGGAAACCCGGCCCCGCCCTAGCTTTGCCGGCATGACCGGTCCGTTCATCTGGTGGCACAGTCACTACGACGACCAGGTGCACGCCTTCCCGCTGGCGCAGATCACCCAGGTGGGGCGGGGCATCCTGGCCGCCCGCTGCGATCACACCGCGCACCGCGACCTGATCATCGACAGCGCCGAGGGCATGCGGTGCTTCCGCTGCGTGCTGCTGGTCGGCTGCCCCGAATCCCCCGCCCGGGCTACCCCTATCAGGTGAACCTAGCGGCCCAGCAGGGCCGCCAGCGCCTCGCGCAGAACCGACGACGGCTCATCCGGGGCCTCGACCGTCCGCCAGGCCACCACGCCGTCCGGGCGGACCAGGCTCGCCCCCGAGGCGCCGATTCCGTACCGGGCAAGGAACTCCTCGCCCTCGACGGTGTGGACCCGCACCCCGGCGGCGCAGTCCGACCAGAATTCACCGTCCCGACCCGACAACAACACGAAGCCGTCACCGAACAGGTCCACGGTGGACAGTCGCCCCGGCAACCACACGTGCGGCGCGCGGAAACCCGGGCGGCCGGACGGATCGCGCGGGTCCTCGGCGTCGGCCGGATCCTCGTCGTCGATCACAACCGCGCGGGAGCGGTAACGGAACCCGAGCGTGAGCTCGATCGCCCGCTGCTGCTCGGTCCTGGTGTCCTCGGTGTCCGCGCCCGGCCCCCGGCTGGCCGCCAGCCGCTGCGCCTCGGCCACCACCCGATCGGCGATCGGCCGCCGCTCGGCGTCATAGCTGTCCAATAGGCCCGGCCCGGCCGTGCCGTCCAGCACCAGGGCCAGCTTCCACGCCAGGTCGTAGGCGTCGCCGATCGCCGTGTTGCCGCCGAATCCACCGCTGGGCGGGGTCACCTTGGCCGCGTCACCGGCCAGCAGCACCCGCCCGACCCGGAACCGGTCCGCCACCAGCGCCGCCATCTCCCACGGCCGCACCGCCCGGATCTCGGGCCGGAGACCGGGCCGCTCGGTGATCAGCCGGATCAGCTCCGCTCCACCAGCAGCACGTCCACACCCCGCCGGGCCAGGAACGCCGCGCTGGCCAACCCGGCCAACCCCGCCCCGACAACCAGCACCGACCCCCGTGCCCCCATGGCCACCGCCCCCAATCACCCGGGCGGCAACTTAGCCACAGAGATACTCGACGGTCAAGCCATTACCAGCTACGTGAGTGGCTCATTTCGCCCCCAGAGCCACCTAAGCCACTCACGTGAAAACTCACGGTGCCACGTGAGTGGCTCAGGTGGCGTTCCAGGCGAAGTAAGCCACTCACGTGGAAAATCAGCGGCGGGGTAGGGCGCGGGCGAGCGGGTCGGGCAGGGAGCGGGAGGCCGCCGTGGGGTCAGGGAGGCTGTGGCCGGCGCAGGTGACGTCGGCCGGCGGCACGGCTCCGGTGAGCAGGTAGGCGGTGACGGGCTGGTCGACGCAGGTGTTGTGCACCCAGGGCGTGTTGTAGACGCCGTGCGAGCCGCCGCCCTGCTCGATGATCATCCGGGAGCTGGGCAGGAGCTGGTGGGTGCGCAGCGCGCCCTGGTACGGGGTGGCGGCGTCGAGGGTGCCCTGGACCATCAGGATCGGCGGCAGGCCGGCGCCGGTGATGCGCGGGGCGGACAGCGGCTGGGGCAGCGGCCAGAAGGCGCACGGCAGGTTCATCCAGGCGTTGGCCCAGGTCTCGATGGGGGCCTGCCGGGCCACCTCGGTGTTGTCGTGGTTCCACACCGACCAGCTGCGCGGCCACCGGGCGTCGTTGCACTCGACGGCGTTGTAGACGGCGTTGCTGTTCTCGCCGGCGGCGGTGGCCGGGTCGTTGTCCTGGGTGTACGAGACGAGCGCGGCGGCGTCGCCCTTGGCCGCGTAGTCGCTCAGCGCCCGGGCGTTGCCGACCCAGTTGATGTCGTAGTACGCGGAGTTGACGACGACGGCGTCGAGCTCGGCCGGTCCGACCGGGCCGGCCGCCTTGGCCGCCAGCGATGAACGGGCCTTGAGGTAGTTGGCGTATACGGCGTCGTGACCGGTCCCGAGATGGAACACGCTGTCGTGTCGGCCGATCCAGTCGAACCAGATGTCGCTGCGCACCTGGAAGGCGCGGTCCTGGTCGAGGTTGGCCTGGTACCACACCGACGACGGATCGGCGTTGATGTTGCTGTCCAACACCATCCGGCGCACCCGCTGCGGGAACAGCTGCCCGTACACGGTGCCCAGGTAGGTCCCGTAGGACACGCCGAAGTAGCTGACCTGGCTCTCGCCCAGCGCCTCGCGGACGGAGTCGATGTCCCGCGCGGTGTTCAGGGTGTTGATGTAGGGCAGTTCGGCCCGGGAGCGAGCGGCGCAACCGTCCGCATAGGACTTGGCCCGCTTGATGAACGGGACCTTGTCGGCCTCGGACGCGGGGTTGGGGTCGGCCGCCGGGGTGGCGAAGAAGGACGGGTCGACGCAGCTGATCGGACTGCTCTTGCCGACACCGCGGGGGTCGAAGCCGATGAAGTCGTAGGCGGCGCGCACGCTGGCCGGCACCGCGCCGGCGGCGAACAGGCCGCTGCCGCCGGGACCGCCGGGGTTGAACAGGATCACGCCCTGCCGGGTTCCGGTGGCCTTGAACCGGGAGACGGCGATGGTGATCTTGGCGCCGGCCGGCCGCGCGTAGTCCAGGGGCACACTGACCGTGCCGCACTCGTAGCGCGGCTGCCCCTCGCAGACGTGGGTGAACACCTTGTCGGACGCGGCGGGCCGCGGCACGGAGGTCGGTGTCCCGGCCGCTGCCGGCGCGGCGCCGGCGACCAGGGCAACAACGGCACAGACGCCCGCCAGGGTCGATTTCACAGTGAGGTCCCCTCGCTTTCTCGCGACCGACGGGGCAGTCCACCGCGAACCCGGGCCGCCGCCCCAGCGCGACGAGCCGCGCGTTACGAAAGCGTTATCCCCGATCGGGTCATTTTCGTGTTGGCATGCACTCATGCTGGTGCTCCGCTGCTCGCCGACCAATCCGCGCGTGTTGTCCGTGATCGTCCTGATGGGACTGTTGTCGCTGGCCACGCTGATCGCCGGAATCACCTCGATCGGCACGCTCGACCTCGTGCAGATCATCGTGTGGCTGCTGATCGTGGCGGTGTTCGCGCTGATCCCGGCGGCCTACCTGCGGCGCACCCGGCTGGAGCTGGACGACCGGCAGCTGCGGGTGCACGTGCTGATCGGCCCGTCCAGCAAGGTGGACCGGGAGCGGATCCGGGCGATCACCATGGCCCGCCGGGGCACGCACTTCGTGCTCGACGCCGACGGCCGCCGGCTGACCGCCTTCCGCGACCTGTGGTCCTACCGGCAGCTGGAGTCGCTGCGCGAGCAGCTTCACGCGGATCTGGTCGAGTGACTGGGACAATCGAGCCGTGACCGACGACGGGCTCGGCTGGTACGGGGTGCGCTGCGTGTTCCGCTGGAACCACCACGGCAACCAGCCGTATGAGGAGCGGATCACCTTGTGGCGCGCGGCATCGGCCGCCCAGGCGATCGAGCTCGCCGGCCGCGAGGCCCGTGACTACGCCCGCGACAACGGCGTCGAGCACCTGCGCTTCGCCCAGGCCTACGCCCTGTCGGAGGACCGGATCACCCAGGGCACCGAGGTGTTCTCCCTGTTACGGGACAGCGACCTCAAGCCCGAGCCCTACCTCGACGCCTTCTTCGACACCGGCCAGGAACACCAGTCCGGTTCCCAACCGATGTCATGAAGGGCCCCTTCCTGACGTTGAACGTCAGGAAGGGGCCCTTCATGACATCTCAGTTGATGCAGGTGACGCCGTCGGCGGTGATGGTGTCGCCGGCCGGGGCCGAGGTGGTGGGGGCGGCGGTGGTGGGGGCGAGGGCGTAGGCGGCGGGGCCGGTGAAGCCCTGGGCGCCGGGGCCGTTGTAGGCGGTGGACACGAAGATCCGCACGTGGCCGGCGGGGACGGAGTTGTCCTCTTCCGTGTCGTAGCCGCCGCCGAGCGCCGCGGAGACCTTCTGCGCGTTGGCTGCGCCGCCGCTGGGGTAGCGGATGACCGACTGGGAGCGCTTGGTCGCGACGTCGGTGTCGCCCTCGATGAAGCCCTTGGCCACCAGCGCGGCCATCACGCTGCCGGCCAGGCCGGACTTGCCGTTGGCGTTGCGGACCTCGACGGTGATGCCGGCGGGGGTGGACGAGGAGCCGCCCGACGGCGCGGTGGTGCTGGGGGTGATCCCGGTCAGCTGCTGCACGAACGCCTTGACCTGCGAGGGAATCACCTCCACGGCCTGGCCGTCGTTGGGCGTGGGCAAGTCGGGGCGGCCGGTGGGAATGGTCTGGAAGTGCAGCCCGCCGCCGGTCATGCCCTTGAGCTGGCCGGCGAAGCCCAGCAGGTCCCAGCCCTGGTCGAGCACGACGGCGTTCTTGATGGCGCCGATCAGGCTGCTGAGCTTGCCCGGGTTGGTCAGGGTGCCGCCGGACAGCACGTTGCTGGCCAGGCCGGCCATGAACACCTGCTGCCGGCGGATGCGGTCCAGGTCGCCGTTGGGCAGCTCGTGGCGCTGCCGCACGAACTTCAGCGCGTTCACGCCGGAGATGGTCTGCTCGCCGGCCGGGAAGTCGGCCCCGGACAGCTTGTCCTTGGTGGCCTGCTTGAGGCACACCTTGACGCCGCCGATGGCCTGGGTGATCTCGCTGAAGCCGAACAGGTTGATCTCGGCGTAGTGGTCGATGCTGGCCCCGGTGAGCTGCTCGATGGTGGTGATCAGCTCCTCCCGGCCGGCCGACTGGGACTGCTGGACGATCTGCTTGGCGTCGCCGGCGCCCTGCTTGCGCAGCTCGGCGGCCTTGTCGTTCATGGCCCGGGCGTAGGCCGAGTTGATCTTGTGTTTGCCGTAGCCGCCGGGGATGTCGACGTAGGAGTCGCGCGGGATGGACAGCAGCGCCGCCGGCTTGCTGGTGTCATTGGGGATGTGCACCAGGATCAGCGTGTCGGTGTTCAGCTCGCCGTCGTCCGGGCCGGCGTTGAGCTGGGCCAGCAGCTTCGGGTCCAGCGGGTTGCCGTGCGCGTCGGTCCGGCTGTCCAGGCCGACCAGCAGCACGTCGACCGCGCCGTCGGCCGGCTTCTCGGCCTTGATCACGTTGTCTGTGGTCAGGCCGTCGGTGAGGCTGGTGAGGGTCGTCCAGGCGTAGCCGGTGAGCACTAACACGACGGTCGAGGTCAGCGCGAGCGCCGTCATGCCGGCCCGCTTGGCCACGGTGGCGCGGCTGAACGCCGGCTTGCCGGCGGGCGGCTTCTCGGCGGCGGACTTGGCCGCCGGCCCCGGCTTCGACTGAACCGCCTTGGTTTGTGACGGCTTCGGCAGGGCCGGGTCCGACTGAGCCGATGCGGACTGGGCCGATGCGGATTGGGCGGCCTTCGGCCGACTTGTTCCGGGTTGGGCCGGACGCTGCTGAGCAGGCCTCGGCACCGGCTGCGGACCCGAGGGTCCCTGCGGCGGACCGGACGGCGGACCGGACGGACGGGGGCCCTGGCCGCGCGGCGGCGGTTGCTGCCCGGGCGCGCGCGGCGGCTGCTGCCGGGGGCCGGCGGGGCCGGGCTGGCGGGGCGGCTGCGGTCGCCCGCCCTGGGGTCCTGGGCGTCGGGCCGGCTGGTTGTCGAAGTTGCCGTCCACGGGGCGTCCACCTCCCGGCGATCGTCAGGGCTCACCCCTGGCCGCACTACTCAGGATTTTGTCGATGCCGGCGCTCCCCCAGCCAGCCATGTCCGGCCGTACGGTAACCCAGTTCGCCCACCGGACCGGACACCAGGGGGCACGAACGGCGGTTGATGACCTAGCGTGCCGGCCCTAGCATCCTGCGTGACGACGGCTGGTCCCACCCGGGAACGCGCACCCAGCACCCGCGTCTAAGGAGTGCCGATGCGCAGATTCGCAAGTGTGTTCGCCGTCGTGCTGGCCGCTTTGTCGGTCTTCACGCTGCCGGCCGCGGCCGCCCCGGACAACGGCTGGCAGCGCAAGGCCCCGCCGTTGGCGACACCGTGGACCGACCAGGTCGGACCGGACAACGCCCTGCCCGAGTACCCCCGCCCGCAGCTGGTCCGCCGGGACTGGCTGAGCCTGAACGGGGTCTGGCAGTTCGGCGTCACGGCCCCGGCCGGACATTCGCTGCCCGAGCGGATTCTCGTGCCGTACCCGGTGGAATCCGCCCTGTCCGGGATCATGCGACACGAAAGCACCATGTGGTACCGCCGCACCTTCACCGTGCCGCAGGACTGGCGCGGCCAGCGTGTGGTGCTCAACTTCGGCGCCGTCGACTACCAGGCCACGGTGTGGGTCAACGGCCGTGAGCTGACCACGCACCAGGGCGGCTACGACGCGTTCAGCGTGGACGTGACCGACGCGCTGACCCGGCACGGCGACCAGGAGCTGGTGGTCGGCGTGCAGGATCCGACCGAGGACGGCGGCCAGCCGATCGGCAAGCAGCGGGCCAACCCGGTCAACAGCATCGTGTACACGCCGACGTCCGGCATCTGGCAGTCGGTGTGGCTGGAGCCGGTCCCGACGACGCATGTGACCGCCCTGGACTCCGTGCCCGACCTGGCCACCAATTCGCTGAAGCTGACCGTGCACACCACCGGCAAGCCGGGCCAGAGCGTCGAGGTCGTGGCCAGTGATCACGGTCGCGTGGTGGCGCGCACGACCGGCGCCGCCGACACCCAGCTGTCCGTGCCGATCCCGCATCCGCACCTGTGGAGCCCGGACGACCCGTTCCTCTACGACCTGTCGGTGCGGGTGGCCGGCGGCGACAAGGTGACCAGCTACTTCGGCATGCGGTCGATCTCCGTCGGCAAGGGTCCCGACGGCAGGTTGCGCACGCTGCTCAACGGCCAGTTCACCTTCAGCCTCGGCACCCTGGACCAGGGCTTCTGGCCGGACGGGATCTACACCGCCCCAACGGATTCCGCGCTGCGCTACGACCTGGCCGAGCAGAAGGCCCTTGGCTTCAACACGGTTCGCAAGCACATCAAGGTGGAGCCGGACCGCTGGTACTACTGGGCCGACCGGCTGGGCCTGATGGTGTGGCAGGACATGCCGTCGATGAACGTGGACTTCAGCCCGAACTCGCCCAGCACGCCGCGGCCGACCCCGGCGGCCGAGCAGCAGTTCATGACCGAGCTGCACAGTATGGTCACTCAGCACGTCAGCCACCCGTCGATCGTGGAGTGGGTGCCGTTCAACGAGGGCTGGGGCGAGTTCTCCCCGGCCGCGGTCACCGACCAGGTCAAGGCCTGGGACCCGAGCCGGCTGGTGAACAACAACAGCGGCCTGAACTGCTGCTACTCCTTCGACGGCGGCAACGGCGACGTCTACGACAACCACACCTACGTCGGCCCCGGCACCCCGGTGCCCAGCGACACCCGGGCCGCGGTGGACGGCGAGTTCGGCGGCCTGGGGCTCATCGTCGCCGGCCACGAGTGGCAGCCCGGCAAGGGCGGCAGCTACGAGATGGAGCCGGACAAGGCCACGCTGACCAGTCGTTACGTGCAGATCCTCAACCAGGTCAAGGACTGCGAGGTGAAGTGCGGCCTGTCGGCGGCGATCTACACCCAGGCCACCGACGTGGAGAACGAGGTCAACGGCCTGCTCACCTACGACCGCAAGGTGGTCAAGGCGGACGCGGCCCAGGTCCGGGCGGTGAACCTGGCGGTGATCGCCGCCTCCGGGCAGGCCGAGCACCCGACGCCGCCACCGCCGGGCACGCCCGGGCTGACCGGGGTCGGGGCCTGGGAGCTGGACGACGTCACCGACGACAGCTCCGGCCACGGGCACTCGGTCGCGCTCCAGAACGGTCCGATGTGGACGGACGGCCACGTCGGTCAGGCGCTGCAGTTCAACGGGGTCAACCAATGGGCCGACAGTCGAGCGTCCATTCTGGACACCACGACCGACTACTCGGTGGCCGCGTGGGTCCGGCTGGACCACACCGGGCGGTTCGCCACCGCGGTCAGCCAGGACCGCTCCGACGGCGTGAGCGAGTTCTTCCTCCAGTACTCGGCCGCCGACAACCGGCTGGCCTTCAGCACGCCGACCACCCGGGCGCTGGGGCCGGCGCCGCAGCCGGGCGTCTGGTACCACATGGTCGGCGAGTACGACTCGGTGACGTCGCAGGTCAGGCTGTACGTGAACGGGCAGCTGGCCGGCACGTCCACCTACTGCCCCGGTCACGCGGCGACCGGCCATACGGTCATCGGACGGGCCCTCTACAACGGCGCGCAGGTGGATTTCTGGGCTGGCGCGCTGGATCAGGTGCATGTCTATGATCGCGCTCTCACGGCGGCCGAGATCGATCAGCTGTACCGGTCGGACACCTGATCGGACAAACCTTGCGTGACCGCTTGACAGCGAAACGAAGTATTCCGTTAGTTTGGTCCGAAGCGGGTAGGAGGGTGATGACGATGAAGTCTTCCCTTGGGGCGGCCGCAGCGGTGGTCGCGCTGCTGGTGGTCACCGGGTGCGCCAACCCGGAGAGCAGCGGCGGCGGATCCACGCCGTCCAGTGGCGGCGGCCAGCAGACCGCGTCCAACGCGTCCGGGCCCACCTGCACACTCGACGCCTACGGCGCCGCCAAGGTGGACTTCAGCAAGGCGATCGTCGGCTTCTCGCAGTCCGAGGCCGAGGCCAACCCGTTCCGCATCACCGAGACCCAGTCGATCACCGACGAGGCCCAGAAGCTGGGCGTGCAGCTGCTCAAGCGCAACGCCAACTCCAACCTGAGCCAGCAGATCTCCGACATCCAGGGTCTGCTGGCCCAGGGGGCGAACCTGCTCATCGTGGCCCCGCTGAACTCCGAGGGCCTCGAACCGGCGCTGCAGGCGGCCAGAGACAAGAAGGTCCCGGTCGTGACCATCGACCGCAAGCTGTCCTCGGCCACCGCCTGCAAGGACTACCTCACGTTCATCGGCTCGGACTTCGTGACCCAGGGCAAGCGGGCCGCGACCCAGCTGGTGAAGGCCACGGGCGGCAGCGCCAAGGTGGCCATCCTGCTCGGCTCCACCGGCAACAACGTGACCACCGACCGCACCAGCGGCTTCACCGACTACCTCAAGGCCAACGCCCCGAACGTGCAGGTCGTCGCCCAGCAGACCGGCGACTTCACCCGGGAGAAGGGCCAGTCGGTGACCGAGCAGCTGTTGCAGGCCCACCCGGAGATCACCGCGATCTACGCCGAGAACGACGAGATGGCGCTGGGCGCGGTCACCGCGATCAGCGGCGCCGGCAAGAAGCCCGGCGCCGACATCAAGGTGTTCTCGGTGGACGGCACCCGCAACGTGGTGCAGGGCATCGTCGCCGGCCAGATCAACGGCGACGTCGAGTCCAACCCGCGGTTCGGCCCGCTGGCTCTCGGCGCCCTCAAGGACTTCATGGACGGCAAGGCCGTGCCGCAGACGATCACCATCCAGGACCAGGAGTACGACAGCTCCAACGCCGCCGCTCAGGTCAACAACGCCTACTGAGCCACGACGCACGGCTCGACCGGCAGTGCGCGCCGGTCGAGCCGTGTTTCCTTTCTCCATCGGGAGGTCTGGTTGCTGCAAGCGGTCGGCGTGAACAAGCACTTCGCCGGCGTGCAGGCGCTGCGGGAGGTGGACTTCGAGCTGCGCGCGGGTCAGGTGCACACGCTGGTCGGCGAGAACGGCGCCGGCAAGTCCACCCTGATCAAGGTGCTGACCGGCGTGTACCAGCCCGACGGCGGCCGGCTGCTGCTGGACGGCGAGCCGGTGTCGTTCGGCCGTCCGCTGGACGCGCAGGCGGCCGGCATCAGCACGGTGTACCAGGAGGTCAACCTGGTGCCGTCGATGTCGGTGGCGCAGAACCTGTTCCTGGGCGACGAGCCCCGCAACCGCCTGCGGCTCATCGACTTCCCGAGGATGCAGGCCCAGGCCCGGGAACTGCTGGGCGAACTGGGCATCACCGTGGACCCGCGTCGGCAGCTGCGCACGCTCGGGCTGGGCGTGCAGCAGATGATCGCGGTGGCCCGGTCGGTGCGGGCCAGGGCCAAGGTCGTGATCATGGACGAGCCCAGCTCCTCGCTGGAACCCCGTGAGGTGGAAACGCTTTTCGAGGTGATCCGCCGGCTGCACGAGCGGGACGTGGCCGTCCTCTACGTCAGCCACCGGCTGGAGGAGCTGTACCAGATCTGCGACACGGTCACCGTGCTGCGCGACGGCCAGGTCGTCCACAGTGGACCGTTGGCCGAGATCGGCCGGCTGGAGCTGGTGGCGACCATGCTGGGCCGCACCCTGTCCAGCGAGAGCGACCGCACCGCGTTCGTCGGCGAACACGACAGCGCCGCGCAGACCGTGTTGCGGGGCAAGGGTTTGCGCCGCCGCACGGTGCTGGAGGGCGTGGACCTGACCGTGCACCCGGGCGAGGTCGTCGGCCTCGGCGGCCTGCTGGGCTCCGGCCGCACCGAGACGATGAAGGCGCTGGTCGGCCTGCAACCGCTGGACGAGGGCGAGATCGAGGTGGCCGGCAAGCGGATCCGCGCCGGCTCGACCCCGGCCGCCATCCGCGCCGGCCTGGTGCTGGTGCCGGAGGACCGCAAGGCCGAGGGCATCATCCCCAACCTGTCCGTGCGGGAGAACATCGTGCTGGCCGCGCTGCCCCGGCTCTCGGTCGCCGGCGTGGTCTCCAAACGGAAACAGCGCGAGATCGTGGACACCTTCATGCGCCGGCTGCGGATCAAGGCGGCCGGCCCGGAGCAGAAGGTGAGCGAGCTGTCCGGCGGCAACCAGCAGAAGGTGATGCTGGCCCGATGGCTGGCCATGAGCCCCAAGGTGCTGCTGCTGGACGAGCCGACGCGCGGCATCGACGTCGGGGCCAAGGCCGAGGTGCAGGCGCTGGTGGACGAGCTGGCGTCGCAGGGCCTGGGCATCGTGATGGTGTCCAGCGACCTGGAGGAGCTGGTGGAGGGCGCGGACCGGGTGGTGGTGCTGCGGGAGGGGGCGTCGGTGGCCGAGCTGACCGGCGACCAGGTGACCGTGGACGGCGTGATGGCGGTGATCGCCGATGAGCAGTAGCACTCTGTTGCGGCGCACCGCGATCCGGGACTACGGCGTCTATCTCGCCCTGCTGGTGCTGATCGTCGTCAACGTCGTGATCACGCCGAACTTCCTGACCACCGACAACCTCCGCACCCAGCTGGTGCAGGTGGTGCCGGTGCTGGTGGTGGCGCTGGGCATGGCGCTGGTGATCGGCACCGAGGGCATCGACCTGTCGGTCGGCTCGGTGATGGCCATCGCCGCCGCGCTGCTGCCGCTCTATCTCGGCTACGGCGTGGTGGCGTCGATCCTGGTCTGCCTGCTGGCCGGCGCGCTGGCCGGGCTGCTGAGCGGCTCACTGGTCACATTCGCCGGCGTGCAACCGATCGTCGCCACACTGGCGCTGCTGGTCGGCGGCCGAGGGCTGGCCCTGGTGATCGCCGACGGGCAGCTGAAGCAGCTCTACAACCCCGATCTGCTGGCCCTGGGCACGTCCTCGGTGCTCGGCATCCCACTGACCGTGCTGGTCGCGCTGGTGCTGGTGATCGTGGTGGCGCTGCTGGTGGAGCGCACGACCTTCGGCCGGCAGCTGGTGGCGGTGGGCGGCAACCGCCGGGCCGCCGAGTTCGCCGGCCTGCCGGTGAAGCGCACGCTGCTCACGGTCTACGTGCTGTCCGGGGTGTTCGCGGCGATCGCCGGCGTGCTGGCCAGCGCTCGGCTCACCGCCAGCGACCCGTCCAGCCTCGGCCTGCTGATCGAGCTGTCGGCGATCACCGCGGTGGTGGTCGGCGGCACGCCGCTGACCGGCGGCCGGGTCCGGGTGATCGGCACCGTGGCCGGCGCGCTGCTGATGCAGCTGATCGCGGCCACCCTGATCAAGCACGACGTGCCGGCCTCGGTGACGCAGATGCTGGAGGCGGCCCTGATCGCCGCCGCGGTCCTCCTGCAACGGGAGAGGAGGACCGGGAAGTGATCGCCCGGATCCAACGCCAGGGCGCGCTGGTCGTCCTGATCGTGCTGCTGGTCGCCGGCGGCCTGATGTTCCGCACCTTCCTGACCGCCTACACCCTGGGCAACCTGGCCGTGCAGGCCAGCTTCCTGGCGATGATCGCGCTCGGCATGACGATGGTGATCATCAGCGGCGGCATCGACCTGTCCGTCGGCTCGGTGTACGCGCTGGCCGGCGTGCTCGCGGCGTACGGATCGACGAAGTGGGGGGTGGCCGGCGCGCTGATCCTGCCGCTGGTGGCCAGCGGGCTGATCGGGCTGGTGCAGGGCACGCTGATCGCGCGCTGGCGGATGGCGCCGTTCATCGTGACCCTGTGCGGGCAGCTGTTCGCCCGCGGCCTGCTCCAGCTGATCACCAGCGAGGGCTCGACCACCTATCTGGTGCCGGCCGGCTCGGCCTTCCGGTTGCTGGGCGATGGCACCGTGCTGGTGGTGATCGCGGTGCTGGCCTATCTGGTCGGAGGCGTTGTGCTGCAACGCACACCGTTCGGCATGCGGCTGTTCGCGGTGGGCGGCAACGAGGACGCGGCCTCGCTGATGGGCCTGCCGGTGGCCCGCACCAAGATCAGCGTCTACGTGCTGTCCGGTCTGCTGGCCGGTTTCGCCGGGGTGATGTCGGCCGCGCAGCTGGGCTCCGGCGTCACCGTGATCGGCATCGGGCTGGAGCTGAACGCGATCGCCGCGGTGGTGATCGGCGGCACCATGTTGACCGGCGGCAGCGGCGCGGTCAGCGGCACGCTGGCCGGCGTGGCCCTGCTGTTCGTGATCCAGGAGCTGATCAACCAGGTCGGCCGGTTCAACTCGAACATGCAGGCCGTGGTCAGCGGCGCGGTGCTGGTGGTCGTCGTGGTGATCCAGACCCTGCTGTCGAGGGCCCGGAAATAAGAGCCTGTGTCGGATTCAGCCGCGCAGCAGCATCAGCTCGATCGGGTCGACCCGATCGAAGTTGGCGCTCGCGGAGCGGCCCAGCTCGTCGGCCAGCCCCTGCTCGCCGCGGCCGGCGGCGCGCAGCGCCTCGGCCGCCAGGGCCAGGCCGTTGAGCAGCTCGATGCGGCTCTCGGCGGTGCCCTCGTCCTCGGGTCCAAAGGAATTCAACGCTGTCGCTTCGAGCAGCAGGTCCACCACGCGATCGGCCGCCTCGGCCGCTTCGTGGAAGGTGGTCGCCATCACATGACTCCCTCAGAAATGACCGGAGCCCCGCACGGGGGTGAGCGGGGCTCCGGCACGAGGCCCGCCGCTCAGGGGGGAGGGAGCGGCGGGGGTCTTGGTGCGACCTCCACGATACGGCCGTTCGGCCGTCATGGGCCAAAACATGCAGTAAATCACTGTGCCCACGACGCGATCCGTGCCCACATGCAGGGAACAGGTGCGGACTCCCGGTCCGCGTGATGGGGTAGTCACGCACAGTGTGCCGACGGAAGGGGTGTGGCGTGAACAACGCGTACAGCCGGCGGGGATTCCTCGGGATGGCGGGCAGCGTGACGGCGGCCGGTCTGCTCGCGGCCTGCGGCTCCAACACCGGACGCAGCAGCAGTGGCGGCGGCGACACGATCGAGCAGTGGTACCACGCCTACGGCGAAGCCGGCGTGCAGCAGGCGGTCGAGCGCTACGCCAAGGCGTACGACAAGGCGACCGTGCACGTGCAGTGGAACCCGGGCGACTACGACTCCAAGATCGCCAGCGCGCTGGCGGCCAGCAACGGGCCGGACGTGTTCGAGTCCACCCTGCGGGTGGACATGGTGCGCAGCAAGCAGATCGTGTCGCTGGACGACCTGCTCGGCGACGCCCGCAGCGACTTCACCGAGTCGGTGCTGGCCAGCCACACCGTGGACGGGCAGGTCTACGGCATTCCCCAGTCGGTGGACATGCAGATGCTGTTCTACCGCAAGAGCCTGCTCCAGAAGGCCGGCGTGCAGCCGCCGAGCAGCGTGGACGAGCTGATCGACGCCGCCCGGAAGCTGACCACCACCAAGGTGAAGGGCCTGTTCCTGGGCAACGACGGCGGCGTCGGCGTGCTGGCCGGGCCGCTGCTGTGGTCGGCCGGACTGGACTACCTGACCCCCGACCACAAGGTCGGCTTCGACGACCCGCTGGCCGCCGAGTCGGCGGGCAAGCTGCGGCAGCTGTTCACCAGCAACAGCTTGCTGCTCGGCGCGCCGGCCGACTGGTCGGACCCGTCGGCCTTCATCCAGGGCCTGACCGCCATGCAGTGGACCGGTTTGTGGACGGTGCCGGCGGTGCAGAAGGCGCTGGGCGACGACTTCGGCGTGCTGCCGTGGCCGGCGCTGAACGGGGCCGGCAAGGCCTCGGTGCCGTTCGGGGCGTATGGCTCGATGGTCAACGCCAAGAGCAAGAAGATCGACGCGGCCAAGGCCTACGTGCAGTGGCTGTGGGTCGAGCGCGGCGACTACCAGCAGGACTTCGACCTCAGCTACGGCTTCCACATCCCGGCCCGCAAGAGCCTGGCCGCCAAGGCCGACAAGCTGAAGTCCGGCCCGGCCGCCGATGCCGTGCGCTTCGTGCAGGACCTCGGCAAGCCGCAGAACCCGCCGCCGTGGACGGCCAAGATGCAGCTGGCGATGAGCGACGCCCTGAACAAGATCGTGCGCAGCGGCGGGGACGCCACGGCCGAGTTGAAGACCGCGTCGACGTCGGTGCAGACCGAGCTGAAGCGACTGTACGGATGAGCAGGGTTGGGGCGTTCTGGCTGTTCGTGGGCCCGTTCCTGCTCGGGTTGCTGATCTTCAACTACATCCCGATCGGCTGGAGCGCCTACCTCAGCTTCTTCGACGCGCAGGGCACGGTCACCCCGGACACCTTCGTCGGCTTCCAGAACTACGCCGACATGCTGTCCGGGCCGTTCGCCCAGAGCCTGCTGACCTTCAGCGTGTTCGCGGTGTTCATCGTGCCGCTGACCTTCGCGCTGGCGCTGGGGCTGGCCGTCGCGGTGAACCGGATCCGGTTCGCCCGCGCGTTCTTCCGCTCGGTGTTCTTCCTGCCCACCGCGTGCTCGTACGTGGTGGCGGCCATGGTGTGGAAGCTGTCGCTGTTCAGCGGGGTCCGGTTCGGACTGGCCAACACCGTGCTGGACTGGTTCGGCCGGGACCCGGTGGCCTGGCTGTCCAATCCGGACCCGCCCTGGTACTGGGTGGTGCTGGTGACCGCCCGGCTGTGGTTGCAGGTCGGCTTCTACATGATCCTGTTCATCGCCGGCCTGCAACGGATTCCGGACTCGCTCTACGAGGCGGCGTACGTGGACGGGGCCAAGCCGGGCTGGCAGGTCTTCCGGCACATCACCTTCCCGCAGCTGCGGCCGACCTCGATCGCGGTGCTGCTGCTCAGCCTGATCGCCGCCTACCAGGCGTTCGACGAGTTCTACAACCTGCTCGGCACCGCCCGCGGCTATCCCGACTTCGGCCGGCCGCCGCTGGTCTACCTGTACTACCTGGCCCTCGGGCAGACCCAGGACTACGGGCACGGCAGCGCCGGCGCGCTGATCCTGGCGCTGCTGATCGCCCTGGTGACCTTGGTGCAGGGCCGGCTGCTCGGCCTCGGACGACGGGAGGCGTGAGGATGGACAACCGACCCGTCGGCCTGCGTCCTGGCGTTATCGGCACGACGCTGCGCTACGCCGCGCTGACCGTGGCGGCGCTGGTGTTCCTGCTGCCGTTCTACCTGATCGTCCGAAATGGACTGTCCACAGAGGCCGAGATCACCTCGCCCGAGTGGTCGCTGTTCCCGAGCTCGCTGCACTGGGAGAACATCACCGAGCTGTTCACCGACCCGAGCGTGCCGATGGCCCACGCGCTGTGGAACTCGTTGGTGATCGCCGTGGCGCAGACCGCCGGCCAGCTGCTGCTGGGCTCGCTGTGCGGCTACGGGCTGGCCCGCATTCCGTTCAAGCATGCGAACAAGGTCTTCTACGTGATCGTGGCCACGCTGATGGTGCCGGCGGCGGTCACGTTCGTGCCCAGCTTCGTGCTGGTGTCCTCCCTGGGCTGGGTCAGCTCGCTGCGGGGCCTGGTGATCCCCGGCCTGTTCGCCGGCTTCACCGCGTTCATGTTCCGGCAGTACTTCCTGTCGTTCCCGCGCGAACTGGAGGAGGCGGCGCGGATCGACGGCCTCGGACACTGGGGCACGTTCTGGCGGATCGTGGCGCCCAACTCGGGCGGCTTCTTCGCGGCGGTCGCGGTGATTCAGTTCATCGGCAGCTGGAACTCCTTCCTTTGGCCGCTGGTGATCGGCCAGGACGAGGACGCGTGGACCGTCCAAGTGGCCATGTCCACGTTCCTCACCGCACAGAACGTCAACATCCATGAGCTTTTCGTGGCCGCCGCCGTCGCGATCCTGCCGCTGGTGCTGGTTTTTGTGATCTTGCAGCGGTTCCTGGTTCGTGGCGTTGCCGAGACCGGAATCAAAGGCTGACGTGGCAGAGTAGGAACCGGCGGCGTCAGCGCGAAAGCCGGTGAGCACCATGACGATGAGGATCGACTCCCCCGAGACGGTGGCGGCCGCCTTCGACCGGGTCCGCCGCGAGCACCCGGAGCAGCCGATCGTCAGCTACGTCAAGGACGACGGCAGCGACGACGTGACGTTGACGGCGGGGCAACTGGGCGACCAGGCCGACCGGGTGGTGGCCGAACTGGACGCCCGCGGTCTCCAGGCCGGCGACCGGGCGCTGCTGGTCTACCTGCCCTCGCCCGACTTCGCGATCGCCCTGTTGGGTTGCCTGGCCGCCGGCGTGGTGCCGGTGCCGGTGGCGCCGCCCAACCCGTTCACCATGCGGCACGACCTGGAGGCTTTCGGCGCGGTCGCCAGCAGTTCCCGTGCGCGGGTGGTGCTCACCCACGGCGCGTACGACCGGATCCGCACGACCGTCGGCACCGGGCAGCTGTGGCCGTCGGTGCCGTGGTACCGCACCGACCGGGACAGACCCGACGCCGGCCGCGTCGACTCGTGGCCGCAACCGTCCACACTGGACGAACCGGCGCTGCTCACCTACACATCGGGCTCCACCGGCTCGCCGCGCGGAGTCCTGGTCTCCCACCGCAACCTGCATTCCGAGCTGGCCCAGAACCTGGTCGACACCGATCTGCGCGGGCCGGACACCCGGGCCGTGTCGTGGCTGCCGCATTTCCACGACCAAGGCCTGATCTCCATGACGCTGGGCGCGCTGGTCGGCAACGGGCACGTGTACATGATGTCCCCCACGGCTTTCCTGCACCGGCCGACGGTCTGGTTCGACGTGCTGTCGCGGGTCGGGGCCACCCACACCGCCGCCCCGAACTTCGCCTATGACCTGATCGTGCGCAAGACCACCGAGCAGCAGCGGGCGGCCTGGGACCTGTCGCGGCTGCGGGTGGCGATGTGCGCGGCCGAGCCGATCCGAGCGTCCACTGTGGACGCCTTCGTGAAGGCCTTCGCCGTGTCCGGCTTCCAGCCGCAGGCGTTCTACCCGGCGTACGGGCTGGCCGAGCACAGCGGCAGCGTCGCCATGGGCGGCCGGCACATGCTGTGCGTGGACCGCGACGCCCTGGATTCCAACCGGGTGGTGCCGGTGGCCGAGGGCACGGTGGCCCGCAGCACCCGCTACGCCGCCTCCGGTCCCGTCACCAAGCCCGACACCACGCTGCTGATCGTCGATCCGGAGACCCGGCTGCCGTGCGAGCCGAACCGGGTCGGCGAGATCTGGGTGGACGGGCCCAGCAAGGCCCTGGGCTACTACGGGCTGCCCGAGGAGACCCGGACGGTCTTCGACGCCGAACTGGCCGACGGCCGCGCGAACCGGTTCCTGCGCACCGGCGACCTCGGCTTCCTGCACGGCGGCGAGCTGTTCGTCACCGGGCGGCTCAAGGACCTGATCATCGTGCACGGGCTGAACCACTACCCCCAGGACATCGAGGACAGCGTGCGCGGCTGCCACGCGGCGGTCCGGGCCGGCGGCGTGGCCGCGTTCGCGGTGAGCACCGGCGAGCACGAGCCCACCGGCGAACGCCTGGTGCTGTTCGTCGAGCTGCGGCAGCGGCGGCCGGGCGAGGGCGTGGTCGACGAGGTCGCGCGGGCCGTGCGGCGGGCCGTCTACTCCGACCACCGGCTGGCCGTGCACACCGTGGTGCTGGGCCTGACCGGCCTGGTGCGCAAGACCACCAGCGGCAAGGTGCGCCGGCAGGCGTGCCGCGAGGCCTACGTTTCGGGGCTCGTGCACGGCGAGCCGACCACCATCGCCGTCTCCACTCTGCATTAGTGTCACTCGGTCAGGTGAGCATCGGGAGGCGGGCAGATGGAGCGGCCGACATGGGCGCCCGGCGAGGTCGACCTGGAACGGCCCAGCGCCGCCCGGGTCTACGACTACTACCTCGGCGGGTACCACAACCTCGCCGTGGACCGTGAGTTCGCCGAGCAGGCCATGCAGGCCATGCCCGAGCTGCCGCTGATCATGCGGACCAACCGGGCCTTCCTGCGGCGATCGGTGCGCTACCTGGTCGGCCGGGGGATCCGACAGTTCCTCGACCTCGGCTCCGGCATCCCCACCGTCGGCAACGTGCACGAGATCGCGCAGGCCGCCGCGCCCGAGTGCCGGGTCGTGTACGTGGACAAGGACCCCGTCGCCGTCGCCCACAGCCAGGTCATGCTGGAGGGCAACCAGAACGCGTCCGTGCTGCTGGCCGACATGCGCGACCACGAGTCCGTGCTGGCCTCCGACGCCGTCACCGGCCTGCTGGACCTGTCGCAGCCGGTGGCCGTGCTGATGTTCGCCGTGCTGCACTTCGTCGACGACGACTCGCACGTGGAACAGACCGTGCGCGGCTATCTCGGGGCCGTGGCCTCCGGGAGCTATCTCGTCGTGTCCCACGGCACCCATGAGCACGTCGGGGAGCGGGGCAAGCAGGTGGAACGGCTCTACACCCGCGCCGACAACCCCCTCCATCCGCGCAACCGCGCGCAGGTCGCCGGGCTGGCCGAGGGGCTGGAGCTGGTCGAGCCCGGGGTGGTCTACCTGCCGTCCTGGCACCCGGACTCGCCGGAAGAAGTCGAGGACCACCCGGAGCGGTCCAGCACCTACGCCTTGGTGGCGTTCAAACCCTGAGGCCCGGTTCGCGCCCGAGCGATCCGCAACCGGCCCCTCTTCTCTCTCCCACCCGGTCAGGCGGACTGGCGGTAGTGGGCGGGGCGGTGATCGGCCATCAGGCGCTCCAGCTTGTCCAGGGCGCGGCTGGCGGTCGACTTCACGGCGCCCTGGGAGATGCTGGTGGCGCGGGCGATCTCGGCCTCGGTCATGCCGCCGTAGTAGCGCAGCACCAGCACCTCGCGCTGGCGCGGGGCCAGCTGGGCCAGCGCGTCCATCACGGCCTGCTGGTCGGTGGTGAGCAGGGCCAGCGACTCGGCCGAGCGGGCCGGCGCCTCGTGCGGCGGCACGTAGTCGCGGGCGCGCTTGCGGCGGCGGAGCATCGAGCGGCTGCCGTTGACGACCGCGGCCGACAGGTAGGCGGCCGCGGCGGACTCGTCGCGCAGGCCGCCCCAGTTGCGGTGCAGGGCCGCGAACGCGTCCTGGACGACGTCCTCGGCGCTGGCCATGTCGTCGACGAGCTTGCGGGCCAGCCCGAGCAGGCGGACGCGGTGCTGCCGGTAGAGGTCTTCCAGCGTCAGCGGCTTGGGAGTGGTGGGAACGGACCTGAGCTGCGTTTGCTGCATGGCCCAAACGATGTCCGAGAGATTTCCGCATCCCATGCTGACTGTGTCACAGACGTGTCACAGAGGCTAAGGACAAGATCACAGAAATCCGATGGAACCTCCGTGCACCATGGTTATCACCGCAGGTGAGGACCGATCGGCCGACGTATCCGAGCAGTCCTCGGCGTGATGCGCACCGTGTCGTCGAACGTTTTTCGGCGGTCGGCGTACATTCGGTCGACGGAGGTGAGGCCGATGAGCCCAACGACAGGCCGCGACTCGTTGACGCGGGCGGTGATTCGGCGGGCACGTCACCTGCGCGTCCTGGACACGTCATGGTTTCGCTACAAGAGCCCGCGGCCGGGCCGGACGACCGGCATCGGGTCGTCCGTGACCGAATAATCTTCGACCGTGTCCAGGGTGCTGCTGATAGAGGACGACCGCGCGGTGCGCGAGGGCCTGCAACTGGCGCTGCGCCGGCAGGGCCACACCATTCAGGCCGCCGAGTCGGGCGAGGAGGGCCTCACCCGGCTGCGGGCCGACGTGCCCGACATCGTCGTGCTCGACCTGATGCTGCCGGGCATCGACGGCTTCGAGGTGTGTCGCCGGATCCGGGCCAGCGGCGACATCCCGATCATCATGCTGACCGCGCGCAGCGACGACTTCGACATCGTGGGCGGCCTGGAGGCCGGGGCCGACGACTACGTGGTCAAGCCGGTGCAGCCGCGGGTGCTGGACGCCCGCATCCGGGCGGTGCTGCGGCGCACCGGGGCCGAGCGCTCGGAGCAGGAGAAGCACGGAAAACTGGTCATCGACCGCGCGGCGCTGGTGATCAGCAAGGACGGCGTGCCGATCAGCCTCACCCCGACCGAGCTGCGGCTGCTGCTGGAGCTGTCCGGCACGCCGGGCCGGGTGCTCAGCCGCCAGCAGCTGCTGGAAGCGGTCTGGGAGCACGACTACCTGGGCGACTCCCGCCTGGTCGACGCGTGCGTGCAGCGGCTGCGGTCCAAGATCGAGGACAATCCGGCCGACCCGCTCTACGTGCAGACCGTGCGCGGCTTCGGCTACCGGTTCGGCCCGGTATGAGCCGGCTGCGGCGGTTCATGGGGGTGGCGTGGGGCCTGCGACCACGCCTGGTCGTGTCGTTCGTGCTGATCGCGGCGATCAGCGCGGCCGCCGCGTCCGGCGCGATCTACGTGGCCGCGCGGCGCACGATCGAGACCGACGCCACCAACGCGATCGTGCTGCCGATGATCGACCGGGTCAAGAACTTCTCGCACCTGCGGATGCCGCCCAGCCAGGACACGCTGGACTCCATCGCGGCGGCCGCCGGCGGCAACTCGATCGCGGTCTACCAGAACATGCGTTCCCAGCACAGCTATCTCGACATGTCGGCCATCACGCCGGACATGCGGGCGGAGATGCGCACCGGCAACTCGGTCGTCTGGCAGCGCGTCGAGTACCAGGGCCGGCCGTACATGATCATCGGCATCCCCACCCTGGCCTGGCAGACCGACACCACCTGGCAGGCCTCGGGTCTCGAGGTCTACGCCATGGTCAACATGTCCGACCAGCAGGACGCGGTCGAGGAGCTGGCCACCAGCGCCTGGCTGTACGGCGCGCTGGCGGCGCTGTTCGCGCTGATCGTGGCCCTGCTGGCGGCCCGGGGCGTGCTGCGGCCGGTTCGCCAGCTCGGGCTGACCGCCCGCCAGCTGGGCCAGGGCGACCTGTCGGCCCGGCTCAACGTCCGCGGCAACGACGAGATGGCCGAGCTGGCCCGGACCTTCAACAACACCGCCGCCGCCCTGGAGCACTACGTGGGCGAGCTGCGCCGGATGGAGTCCGACGCGCGGCGCTTTGTCGCCGATGTCTCGCACGAGCTGCGCACGCCGCTGGCCGCGATGACCGCCGTCACCGATGTGCTCGACGAGGAGGCGCCGCAGCTCGGCGACGACGCCGGCCAGGCCGCCCGGCTGGTCAGCCAGGAGACCCGCAAGCTCACCCGGCTGGTCGAGGACCTGATGGAGGTGTCCCGGTTCGACGCCGGCGCGGCCAAGCTGGCGCTGGACGACATCGACCTGGCCGGCGCGATCGCCGCGACGCTGCGGGCCAGGGGTTGGCTGGGCAAGGTCGACGCCGAGCTGCCGCCCGGGGTCGTCGCCCGGCTCGACCCGCGCCGCCTGGACGTGATCGTGGCCAACCTGGTCGGCAACGCCCTCAAGCACGGCGCGCCGCCGGTGGGCCTGCGGCTGTGGGCCGACCACAACTGGGTCGAGGTGCGGGTCATGGACAACGGCCCCGGCCTGGCCCCCGAGGTGCTGCCGCACGTGTTCGACCGGTTCTACAAGGCCGAGTACGCCCGCACCCGGTCCGAGGGCAGCGGCCTGGGCCTGGCCATCGCTTGGGAGAACGCGCGCCTGCACCGCGCCGGTGCGCTCCATGGCAGCCTGGAGGCGGCCAACCGTCCGGAAGGAGGCGCGGTGTTCATCCTCCGCCTGCCCCGGGTCGCCGGCGAGGATCCGGCATGACCGGGCGCAACGGTCTGTTCGGCCTGCTGTCGATGCTGGTGGTCGGGGCGGTCGTCGGGGCCATGGTGGTGTCCTGCGGCATCCGGCCGAGCACGGTCATCCACGGCCAGGGGGCGCCGCGTGGCACCGTGAACAGCCTGATCGTGTACCTGATCGACCACGGCACGCTGCGCGCGGTGAACCGGCCCCTGCCCTCGACGGCGACGCCGACGCTGCCCAAGGACGGGACCGGGACCTATTACTTCCGCCCCTATCCCTACGCCCAGGACTCGCTCGACGCCCTGCTGGCCGGCCCGACCGGCACCGAGGCCGCCGGCGGCCTGACCAGCGAGCTCCCGTCCGGGATGGTGGCCTCCATGTCGTCGGACGCCGAGGCCAGCGTCTTCCGCGTCTTCGTCAAGACGAGCGACGCGAGAGGGCTCAGCGAGCACGCCGTGGACCAGATCGTCTGCACCGTGGCGGCCGCGTTCACCAGCACCGACTTCCAGAGCAGCACCGGCATCCAGGTCCAGGTGCTCGACGAGCTCAACCCCAAGCGGCAGCCGCGGCGCTGCCCGCTGACCCCGTAATCTGGAGGGCGTGCCGAAGATCACCGGCAGGTCGTTGGGCGAACACCGGGAGCGAACCCGGGAGCGGATCTTCACGGCGCTGTCGACACTGATGTACCAGCGCGGCTTCGACGCCATCTCGCTGGCCGACATCGCGGCGGCCGCCGAGGTGGGCCGCACCGCGATGTACAACTACTTCCCGGACAAGGAATCGCTGCTGCTGGCCTACGCCGAGCACGTCACCGAGCAGTACATGGCCGAGCTGGTCACGGCCCTGGCCGGGGTGCGGGACCCGGTGGACGGGCTGGCCACCTACGTGCGCAGCCAGCTGCGCCACGTGGCCCGCAACCACCTGCCGCCCGGCACCGCGCTGCGGTCGCTGATGTCCGAGCAGAGCTACCGGCACATGGTCGAGCACGTCGGCGCGCTGGAGCTGATCCTGCGCGGCATCCTGGTGTCCGGGATGCGGGAGGGGCTGCTGCCCGAGGACGACGTGGAGACGCTGGTCGGGCTGGTCACCGCCTGCATCAGCGGCCGGACCGTGGCCGAGCTGTCCGGGGCCGAGCTGGACCATGCCGTGGAGTCGACCGTCCGCTTCGTGCTACGCGGCGTGGGCGCTTTTTATGACGACCTGTCGTCACAATCTTGACGACAGCGTGTCGGTAACAGCAGACTCGGGGACGTGACCTTCTCCGCGACTCTCCGTGCCGGCACGATGGCCGACCACCAGGTCGCCAACGGCGCCGAATTCGTGCGTGTCCTGTTCGACGGGCGGCTCAGCCTGGCCGGCTTCGCCGCGCTCGTGGCCCAGCACTACTACATCTACAAGGTGCTGGAGGAGGCCTCCGACGCCATGGCCGACGACCCCGTCGCCGGCCCGTTCGCCAGTCCCGAGCTGCGCCGGCTGCCGGCGCTGGAACACGACCTGGCTCACCTGTACGGACCCGAGTGGGCCTCGATCATCGAGCCCGGGCCGGCCACCGTGGCCTACACCGACCGTCTGCGCGAGGTCGCCTTCACCTGGCCCGGCGGCTTCGTCGCGCACCACTACACCCGCTACCTCGGCGACATCTCCGGCGGCCAGGCCGTCGGCAAGATGACCGAGCGTCAGCACGGCATCGTCGACCACGCCGGCACCCGCTTCTACGTGTTCGACCAGATCCCCGACCGCAAGGCCTTCAAGGCCCGCTACCACGATCTGCTCAACACCGCCCCCTGGGACGAGGCCGAACGCGAGCGGGTGATCGAGGAGTCCCGGATCGCCTACCGCCACAACTCGGCGGTCTTCGGCGACCTAGAACGCCACCTCCCCCATTACCTCATCGCCTCCTAACCGTCAACCCCAGCTGCCAGGAAGGGGCCCTTCCTCTCGTCGGATGAGAGGAAGGGCCCCTTCCTGACAGCCACCCCGAGCCCCGCCCCTGGTGGGCTGACGCTTGGAAGGGGGCTTTCCTCCACTCCAAGTGAAGGAAAGCCCCCTTCCAAGCGCAAAGGTAATCGTGGTGGTTACCTCAGTCGGTCACGCGGCTTTTGGGTGGGGGCGGTAGCTGTCCACGTACTCCTGGCCGGTCAGCTCCAGGATGGCGTACATGATCTCGTCGGTGACGGCGCGGTGGATCATCGTGGACTCGGCCATGCCCTCGTAGCGGGAGAAGTCCAGCGGCTTGCCGAAGCGCACGGTCATGGGGCGGATGCGCGGCATGCCCTTGCCGTTCTTCTGCACCTTGTCGGTGCCGATGAGGCCAACCGGCACGACGGGGGCGCCGGTGGCCAGGGCGATGCGGGCCACGCCGGCGTGCCCGCGGTAGAGGCGGCCGTCCAGGGAGCGGGTGCCCTCGGGGTAGATCGCGAACGCGCCCCCGTTGTTGAGCACCTCCTCGGCGGTGTCCAGGGCGGCCCGCGCCGCCCGGCCGCTGCCGCGCTGCACCGGGATGTGGCCGAGGCCGCCGAAGAAGCCGCGCATCAGCGCGCCCTTGACGCCCTTGCCCTCGAAGTACTCGGCCTTGGCCAGGAAGTTCACCCGCCGCGGCACGACCATGGGGATGACGATGCTGTCCACGAACGCCAGGTGGTTGCTCGCCAGCATCACCGGACCGGTGGCCGGGATGTTCTCCAGGCCCTCCACGTTGGGGCGGTAGACCGCCTGCCCGAGCCGTCCCGCAACCCGTTTCATGAACCAGTAGAGCAAAACCCGACCTCCGCGCCGCCCAAGATGCCGCCTTGGATTTTGTCACGTACAACGCTTGAGTCGGCATCCCCGTGCCCGTGCTGTCCGTCACGGGGTACCCCAGTACCGGCCGCCGAACCACCCCTGGGTGTGAGCAAACCGGCAACCGAACAGACCCGTCCGGCGTAACCTGCGCAGACAAGGCACTCGGCGAAGGGTGGTCGGGCGACATGGGCCACTGGGATCCCGGACACGAGCGGCTGCTGTACTTCTTCCTCGGCCTGGTGGTCGCGTTCGTGCTGATCAGGATCAGCGTGCGGCTGATCAGGGCCAAGGTGCGCTGGTGGCCGGGCAACGTGACGCCCGGCGGCATGCACATCCACCACGTGGTGTTCGGCGTGGTGGCGATGATGCTCGGCGGGGTGATCGGCCTGGCCGTGCCGGACGACGCCGGCGATTGGCGGCGGTGGTCGGCGGCCCTGTTCGGCGTGGGCACGGCGCTGGTGCTCGACGAGTTCGCGCTGATCCTGCACCTGCGGGACGTGTACTGGACGCAGTCGGGCCGGCTGTCGGTGGACGCGGTGTTCCTGGCCGTGGGCGTGACCGGGCTCTTACTGCTGGGGGCCAAGCCGCTGGACTACGGCCTGCTGCCCGACTTCGGCCTGCCGCCGCACGTGGCCGGCGGGCTGATCGCCCTTGTCGACCTGGGGTTCGCGGTGGTCACCCTGCTCAAGGGCAAGATCTGGACCGGGCTGCTCGGCCTGTTCCTGCCGCCGCTGGCCGAGGTCGGCGCGATGCGGCTGGCTCGCCCGAACTCGCCGTGGGCCCGCTGGCGCTACCGGCCCGGCTCGTGGGAGCTGACCACGGCGATCCGCCGCGAGGCCCGCTACCGGCAGCCGCTGATCCTGGCCAAGATCCGGTTCCAGGAGTTCATCTCGGGCCGGCACGACCTGCCCGAGATCGAACCGGCGGAGAATCGTGAAAAAGATTCAGAAAAGGCCGTGACCGGACAGTAGAAACGTCATGAAGGGCCCCTTACTGACGTCCAGCGTCAGTAAGGGGCCCTTCATGACGTTGAGAGAAAGGCCGGCGCCCCCGCACGGGGGTGAGCGGGGGCGCCGGGGTAACCCGCCATGTCGAGGGGGGAGGAACACGGCGGGAGCTTGTTCGCGACCTCACTGTAGTACCCAGGTTCGGTCCGCCGAAACCCTTCGGCGTCGCCAATTGTAGTCGATCGACTACAGGCCCGATCTACAGGCCCAGATCGCGGGCGATCAACATGCGCTGGACCTCGCTGGTGCCCTCGCCGACCTCCAGGATCTTGGCGTCCCGGTAGAACCGCCCGACCGGGTACTCGTTCATGAAGCCGTAGCCGCCGAAGATCTGGGTGGCGTCCCGCGAGTTGTCCATGGCCGCGTTGGACGAGACCAGCTTGGCGATCGACGCCTCGCGCTTGAACGGCTCGCCGCGCAGCATCTTGTCGGCGGCGTGGTAGTAGGCCAGCCGGGCGGTGTGGGCCCGGACCTCCATGTCGGCGATCTTGAACTGGATGGCCTGGTACGTGCCGATCTTGTGGCCGAAGGCCTCGCGCTCCTTCACGTAGCGCAGGCACTCGTCCACGCAGCCCTGGGCCAGGCCGACGCCCAGCGCGGCGATGGCGATGCGGCCCTCGTCCAGGATGCGCAGGAACTGGGCGTAGCCGCGGCCGCGCTCGCCGAGCAGGTTCTCGGCCGGCACCCGCACGTCGGTGAACGACAGCTCGCGGGTGTCGGAGGCGTTCCAGCCCACCTTCGAGTACTTCTTCGACACGGTGAAGCCGGGCGTCCCGGACGGCACGATGATCGCCGAGATCTCCTTGCCGCCGTCGGCCTTCTGCCCGGTCACGGCGGTGACCGTGACGGCGGCGGTGATGTCGGTGCCCGAGTTGGTGATGAAGCACTTGGACCCGTTGATCACCCAGCTGTCGCCGTCCAGCCGGGCGGTGGTGCGGGTGGCGCCGGCGTCGGAGCCGCCGCCGGCCTCGGTCAGGCCGAAGCCGGCCAGCGCCTCGCCCGAGGTCAGCCGGGGCAGCCACTGCCGCTTCTGCTCCTCGGTGCCGAACCGGTAGATCGGCATCGCGCCCAGCGAGATGCCGGCCTCCAGCGTGACCGCGACCGAGGAGTCGACCCGGGCCAGCTCCTCCAGGGCCAGGCACAGGGCGAAGTAGTCGCCGCCCATGCCGCCGTGCTCCTCGGGGAAGGGCAGGCCGAACAGGCCCATGCGGCCCATCTTGGCCACGATGTCGTACGGGAACTCCTCCCGCTCGTAGAAGTCGCCGATGACCGGCGCGACCTCCTGGCGGGCGAACTCCTCGACGGTCTTGCGCAGCGCCTCGTGCTCGGGGCTGATCCTGGTGTCCATGTCCGTCACTCCTGTAGGGGTGCAACCACCGCGAGCTGCTGGCCCAGCCGGACCTGTTGGCCCGCATGCACCGCCAGCTCCGCGACCGCGCCGTCGATGGGCGCTACGACCGTGTGTTCCATCTTCATGGCCTCGACGACCAGCAGCGGCTGGCCGGCCGTGACCCGTTCCCCGGCGGCGACCTTGAGCAGCAGCACCGTGCCGGGCATCGGGCTGCTGACCGCGCCGCCGGCCGCGCCGGCGGAGCCCTTGCGGGACAGCTGTTCGGGCTCCTGGAGCGGCCAGTTGCCGATCCAGGTGATCTCGCCGTCGCGGGCGTGCCGGTAGGACCGGGTGATGCCCGCGCTGCGGACGTAGAGGCGATCGCCCTCACGCCACGCGGCGGCCGTGACCGGTTCCCCTTCGCCGACAACGACTTCCGCGCTGGCGGCCCGGCCACGCAGGCGAACCTTGGTCGGCTCGTCGCCGGGCGCGCCGATCAGCCAGGACGTCCAGGCCGGCTGGCCGACCCGCCACCCGCCGGGAATGTCCCACGGGTCAACGGTTTTCCCCGCGGGCTCCAACGCAAGGGCCCGCTCAAGGGCCGCCGCGACCAGCACGTCCTCGGGCATCGGGTTGGCGACCAGGGCGTCGAGCTTGCGCTCCACCAGGCCGGTGTCCAGCCGTCCGGCGACCACGTCCTCGTCGCCCAGCAGGGCCCGCAGGAACGGGATGTTCGTGGTCACGCCCTGGACCGTGACCTCGCCCAGCGCCGACCGAAGCTTGCGCAACGCATCGTCGCGTGTGGACGCATAGGCGATGTGCTTGGCCAGCATGGGGTCGTAGTCGCTGCCGACCACCGAGCCCTCGCAAACCCCGGAGTCGATCCGGATCCGGTCGGTCGGCTCGTCCAACGCCAGCAGCGTGCCGCCGGTGGGCAGGAAGCCGTGGGCCGGGTCCTCGGCGTAGATGCGGGCCTCGACGGCGTGCCCGGTGAGCCGGATGTCGTCCTGGGTAAGAGAAAGCTTCTCCCCCGCCGCGACCCGCAGCTGCTGCTCGACGAGATCGACGCCGGTCACCAGCTCGGTCACCGGGTGCTCGACCTGCAGACGCGTGTTCATCTCCATGAAGAAGAACTCGTCGGGACGGTCGGCGGAGACGATGAACTCCACGGTGCCGGCCCCGGTGTAGCCGACCGACGCGGCGGCGTCGGCGGCCGACTTCCCCATGCGGGCACGGGTTTTGTCGTCGAGCAGCGGCGACGGGGCCTCTTCGATGATCTTCTGGTGCCGGCGCTGGAGGCTGCACTCCCGCTCGCCCAGGTGCAGCACCGTGCCGTGGGCGTCGGCCAGCACCTGGATCTCGATGTGCCGGGGGTTCAGCACGAACCGCTCGGCCAGCAGCGTGTCGTCGCCGAAGGAGTTGCGGGCCTCGCGCTGGGCCGACTCGATGGCCGCCGGCAGCTCGTCGATCGAGTGCACCAGCCGCATGCCCTTGCCGCCACCGCCGGCGGACGGCTTGAGCAGCACCGGAAAACCGATCTCGGCCACGGCGTGCTCGATGTCCGCGCCGAACGCGCCCGGCACCACCGGCACCCCGGCGGCGGTCACGGTCTGCTTGGCCCGGATCTTGTCGCCCATGGCGTCGATCGCCGCCGGCGGCGGGCCCACGAACACCAGCCCGGCCTCGGCGCAGGCCCGCGCGAACGCCGCGTTCTCGGCCAGGAAGCCATACCCGGGGTGCACGGCCTGCGCGCCGGTCTTCAGCGCGGCGTCGATGATCCGCTCGATCGACAGGTAGCTCTCGCGGGCGGCGGCCGGCCCGATGCGCACGGCCACGTCGGCCTCGCGCACGTGCCGAGCGCCCTCGTCGGCGTCACTGTGCACGGCGACGCTGCGAATCCCCATGCGCCGCAACGTTGTCGCGACGCGGACGGCGATCTCGCCGCGGTTGGCCACCAGGACTGTGTCGAACATCGAAGACCTGCTTGCAGGGTCGAGCATCATCACAGTCACATCCTGAAGACGCCGTAGCGGACGGGAGGCAGCGGCTCGTTGGCCGCGGCGGACAGGGCCAGACCGACCACGGTCCGGGTGTCCTTGGGGTCGATCACGCCGTCGTCCCACAGCCGGGCGGTCGAGTAGTAGGGGTTGCCCTGGCTCTCGTACTGGTCCCGGATCGGCTGCTTGAACGCCTCTTCGTCCTGCGTGGACCATTCGTCGCCCAGCTGGTCCCGGCGGACCGTGGCCAGCACCGAGGCGGCCTGCTCGCCGCCCATCACCGAGATCCGGGCGTTGGGCCACATCCACAGGAACCGCGGCGAGTAGGCCCGGCCGCACATCGAGTAGTTGCCGGCCCCGAACGAGCCGCCGATGACCACCGTGAACTTGGGCACCCGGGCGCAGGCCACGGCGGTGACCATCTTGGCCCCGTGCTTGGCGATGCCGGCCGCCTCGTACTCGCGGCCGACCATGAAGCCGGAGATGTTCTGCAGGAACAGCACGGGCACGCCGCGCTGGTCGCACAGCTCGATGAAGTGGGCGCCCTTGACCGCCGACTCGCCGAACAGGATGCCGTTGTTGGCCACGATGCCGACCGGGTGGCCGTGGATCCGGGCGAAGCCGGTGACCAGGGTCGTGCCGTACTCGGCCTTGAACTCGGCGAACCGGCTGCCGTCGACGAGCCGCGCGATCACCTCGCGCACGTCGTAGGGCGTGCGGGTGTCGATCGGGACCACGCCGTAGAGCTGGTCGGGGTCGACGGCCGGCTCCTCGGTCGGCTCGACCTCCCACGGCCTCGGCGCGCGGGGCCCGAAGGTGCCGACGATCTGGCGCATGATGCGCAGCGCGTGCTCGTCGTCCTCGGCCAGGTGGTCGGTGACGCCGGAGGTGCGCGAGTGCAGTTCGCCGCCGCCCAGCTCCTCGGCCGTGACGATCTCGCCGGTGGCCGCCTTCACCAGCGGCGGGCCGCCCAGGAAGATCGTGCCCTGGCCGCGCACGATGATCGCCTCGTCGCTCATGGCCGGCACGTACGCGCCGCCGGCCGTGCACGAGCCCAGCACGGCGGCGATCTGCGGGATGCCCCGGGCCGACATGGTGGCCTGGTTGAAGAAGATCCGGCCGAAGTGCTCGCGGTCCGGGAACACGTCGTCCTGCCGGGGCAGGAACGCGCCGCCCGAGTCGACCAGGTACAGGCACGGAAGGTTGTTGTGCAGCGCCACTTCCTGGGCGCGCAGGTGCTTCTTGACGGTGATCGGGTAGTAGGTGCCGCCCTTGACCGTGGCGTCGTTGGCCACGATCACGCACTCGCGGCCCTCGACCCGGCCGACGCCGGTGATGATGCCGGCGGCCGGGGCCTGGTCGTCGTACATGCCGTTGGCGGCCAGCGCAGACAGCTCCAGGAACGGCGAGCCGGGGTCGAGCAGGTGGTCCACCCGGTCCCGGGGCAGCAGCTTGCCCCGTTCCACATGCCGGATGCGCGACTTCTCGGGCCCGCCAAGAGCGGTCTCGGCCAGCTTGGCCCGCAGCTGCGCGACCAGCTCGGCATGCTCCTTGGCGTTACGCTGATAGCCCGGATCGGTCGGATCCGCGGCGCTGGCCAGTGCCGGCGCGACCATGACGCTCCTCAGCTGTTAGCGACCGTTAACCCCAGGCTCCAGGTTAACGGTCGCTAACCGCTTCGTCCAGTCAGGTCCCTCAGCCGGTCACGGCGGTCAGCGTGGGCAGGTAGCCGCTGGCGTAGCCCGAGGAGTTCGGGTGGTAGGAGTTCACCACCGGCAGGGTCACGCTGTTCAGCCACGAGGACGACGAGCAGATGCCATGGTTGGTGAACGCGGTGCGGACGTCGACGAACCGGAAGCCGTGCCGGCTCGCCGCGGCCGAGATGGCTGAGTCCAGGGCGTCCGCGCCGCTGTTGATGTAGCCGCGGGAGGTGTCGCTCAGGCCGACGCTGCACGAGCCGCCGATCTGATAGAAGCGCGGGTAGCCGACCACATAGACCGTCGCGTTCGGAGCGTGGCCGCGGATCGCGTTGTAGGTGTTGTCCAGCAGGCCGGGCAGGGTGCTGCCGACGAAGGCCTTGGCATTGTTGACCGCGGTGTTGCAGCCGGAGTCGCCGCCGAGGATGCAGGACTCCATGGTGTTGGTGAAGCCGGCGTCGTTGCCGCCGATGGTCACCGTCACCACCGTGTTGGCCGCGCTCAGCGAGCCAACCTGACTGTTGATCACGTCACTGGTCTTCGCGCCCGTGCAGGCGACATTCGTGAAAGCGGACACCGAGTGCGCGGCCGCCCACAGGCTTGGGTAGCCCTTGGCGCTGCGGTCGCAGCTGTTGTCGTACGAACTCTGCGTGCCGACGCCGGCAGCGTAGGAGTCGCCGACCGCCGCGTAGTTCACGGCGGCCGGGGCCGCGAAGGCGGTGGCTGTTGTGGACAGTGCGACGGCGGCCGTGGCCGCCGTGGCTAGCAGGGCGCGAGACAGGCGCATGGCAGGGAACCTCTCCGCTGAAGTAGTGCCAAGACCTGATAATCGTTGCAGTGACTCGGTTTCCGCCGGAAGAGATGCGTCAAGAGTTGATGGATCATTCGCCTGATGGGTGCGAAACCCACCCGGTCACTCCACCGTTCGATACCGGGGTTAGCGTTCGTTAACTCACTCGACTACCATCGGTGGCGTGCCGTTCGCCGAGCCGACCGCGCCCCCGACCCGGCGCCAGCAGATCCTCGCCGCCGCCGCGGAGCTGTTCGCCCGGCACGGCTTCCACGGCGTGGGCATCAACGACATCGGCGCCGCCGTCGGCATCTCCGGCCCCGCCCTGTACCGGCACTTCCGCAGCAAGGACTCCGTGCTCGGGGAGATGCTCACCTCGATCAGCGAGCTGCTGCTGGCCGGGGCCCAGAGCCGGGTGCGCGAGGCCGCCGACCCGGCCGAGTCGATCCGGGTGCTGATCCGCTGGCAGGTCGACTTCGCCCTGGACAACCCGGCGCTGATCACCGTGCAGGAGCGGGACCTCGGCAATCTCGCCGACGCCGACCGCCAGCGCGTGCGCACCCTGCAACGCCGCTACGTCGAGGTCTGGGTCAGCACCATCCGCCGGGCCCGCCCCGAGGTCGGCGAGCCCGCCGCCCGAGCCGGCGCGCACGCCCTGTTCGGGCTGATCAACTCCACTCCGCACTCCGCCCACCTGGACCGGGACCAGATGGCCGACCTGCTGGCCGCCATGGCCTACGCGGCCGTGCACTCCATCACCTGACCGGCCATCGGCCTTCTCTCTCCCACAGACCATCCCCCGCCGGCCTCGGCCCCTCCGTCGACCTTCACTTGGCCGGGTTGAGCATCCGCTCGTTGAGCAGCTGCCGGACCTCGTTGACGTTCTGCGCCTCCGCGTTCTCCATCAGCGCGGCGATCTCCTCGTCGGCCTCGCCGGCCGCCTTGGCCCGCGGCAGCATGATCGCCTCATAGGCCCGGACACCCTGGTCCAGATCGGTGTGGGCGGCGATCGCGGCGGCCAGGTCGCTGCCGTCGATCAGGGCCAGGTTCGCGCCGATCCCATGCGGCGGCAGCAGATGCGCGGCATCGCCGAGCAGCGTCACCCCGGGGACGTGCGCCCAGCTGTGACCGGTCGGCAGCACGTACAGCGGGCGGTTGATGAAGCCGCCGTCGTTCTCGCGGATGAGGTCGAGCACACGGTCGTGCCAGCCCTCGAAGCGGCCCATCAGGTACCGGCGCACGGCGTCGGTGTCGGCCATGTCGATGCCGGCCTCGCCGGCCCAGTCCAGCGGGATGTCCTCCAGCTCGGCGTACACGCGGACGTGGCCGCCGCTGTTGCGCTGCGCCGCCAGCATCCCGGCGGTGCCGGCCCCGACGACCAGGTTGCCCGGGCCGATCAGCTCGGCCAGCTCGGGGTGGCGGTTGTCGACGTCGTCCAGGTACGTCTCGACCAGGGCGGCGCCGGTGTAGACCGGGGCGACCGACGAGACGGCCGGGCGGGTGCGCGACCATGCGCCGTCGGCCCCGACCACCAGGTCGAACTGTTCCGTTGCGCCGTCGGTGAAGCGCACGGTGGCGATGCCGGCCTCGGCGCTCACGCCCTCGATCGGGCTGCCCCAGCGGACGGTGCTCGGCTTGAGGGAGTTCAGCAGCAGCTCGCGCAGCTGGCCGCGGTCGATCTCCGGGGCGTAGTACTCGTCCTCGCCGGGCTGCTGGTGGTTGACCAGCTCGCCGCTGGTGGCGTTGACCATCCGCACCTCCTGGGCGTCGGCCCGGGCCACCGCGCGGAACTGCTCGTACAGGCCGAGGGCGCGCATGGCCTCCTGGCCGGTGGGGGCATGCAGGTCGAGCATGCCGCCCTGCCATCGGGCGGAGGCCGAGGCCTCGCGCTCGATGACCGTGACGTCGAAACCGTTGATCTGCAGGCCGCGGGCCGCGGCGAGACCGCCGGGGCCGGCGCCGATGACGGCGATGCGTGCTGTGTTCATGCCCCCAGAAAACCACACTGACTCAATAAGTGCAACGACTCAATCTTTTAAGTCGTTGCACCCTTGTCGTAGGATGGGCCCATGGAGCAGCTCGGACGCCGTGAGCGCAAGAAGGCCCAGACCCGCCAGGCCCTGGCCGACGCCGCCCTGGAGCTGTTCGCCGCGCGCGGCTACGACCAGGTCAGCGTCAAGGAGGTGGCCGACGCCGCCGACGTGTCGGTGACCACGCTGTTCAAGTACTTCCCCAGCAAGGAGTCCCTGGTCTTCGACCAGGACTCGGACGTCGAGGCCGCCCTCGTCGCCTCGGTCCGGGACCGCGACGGCCGCTCCGTCCCCCAGGCCCTGCGCGACCACCTTCACCGGCGGATGTCCAAGCGCCCCACCGATCCCGAGATCGGCGACTTCGCCCGGGTCATCGCCCAGAACCCCGCCCTCGGCGACTACGCCGAACGCATGTGGCGCCGGCACGAGACCGCCCTCGCCCACGCCATCGCCGCCGAAGTCGGCGCGCCCGCCGACGACATCCGCTGCGCCGCCCTCGCCCGCTTCGCCCTCGAAGCCAGCCAGCTCGCCCACCGCCACGGCGACAACCCGGACCTGCTGGACCCGATCTTCGATCTGCTGGAGAACGGCTGGCCCTTCTAGCCCCCGAACGCCACATCCCACCACCAGGCCGGTGGAGCTGGGCCGCGAATCCCCGGCCCCCTTCTCCTACAACCTCCTACAACCCCGCCGCCAGCCTTCGCAGACAGGCCGCCAGTTCGGCCGGGGCGGGGCGGCGGAGGCGGCGCGGGGCGGTCGAGGCCGGCCGCCAGGACTCCACGAAGACCCGGGTCGAAGTGCGTTCCACCGGGAACTGGAGGAACAGGGTCGCCGACAGGGTGTCGGCGACCGGCTCGACGCGGTGGATCTGGCTGACGGTCATCATCGAGCGGGCGCCGACGCCGGCCAGGGCGACGAACTGGCGGGCCAGGGTGACCGGCCCGCGGGGACGCAGGCGGTAGCCGGTGTCGCGGCCGGGGCTGCGGTACTCGTACTCCAGGCAGGGGATCGGCTCGTCCTCGCCGTCGTACTCGTGGAAGTGCTCCCACTTCAGCGCGCCACGCAGCAGCACGCTGGCGAACCGCCACCGGTGGTTGTGGATCTCCTCGACGCTGTGCGGGGCCACGGCCGGGTCCCATACGTGCAGCACCAGCCGATATCCCTTGAGCGGCGGGGAATCCCACTCGTCGGTGTCGACCACGACCAGCTTCACGAACCCGTTGTGGTGCACGGTCGCCCGGCCGGCCAGGCGCTCGCGGACGGCGCCGTCGGCGCAGGCGGCGGCCAGGTCGGCCACCAGGGCGCAGGCGGTGGCGTGCACCCGGTCGGCCCCGTCCCGCAGCGCCAGGCCGATGTCCGCGGCCTCGATCACCGTGCCGATCACTGCGATCGCACCTCCCACACCTCGGCCCGATCCCGGAACTCCTTGGCCTCCAGGTCGAGGACCCCGACCCGGCCGGCCAGCCCGTCGGCCGCCGACCAGCCCTCGCCGAGCACGTAACGCAGGGCCTGGCTCACGGCGACGTAGTGCCGTTTGGGCTCCAGGCCCTCATGCCGCCCGCGCATCGCGCCGGCCAAGCCCTGCTCCAGCCGGGCAACCTCCACAATGGACGCTCCGTCGAAGGCCGGCACATAGCTGGCGATGCCGCCGATGCGGCCGTACTCGTACTCGCCGAAGTGCAGCGCCATCCGGGAGCCGACCCGCAGCCCCTCCTCGCGGATCTCCAGGTTCAGCCGGCCGATCTCGCCGACGAACTGCCGCCACCGGGCCAGCAGGTCGGCCACCAGCCCGGGCAGGTCGTAGAACACGCGGGACGGGAAGGCCGCGACGAAGCCGTCGCCGGCGGTCTGCACCTGCATCGCGCCCAGCCGCCCCAGCATCCGGTCGAAGTGGGTGCCGATGGACTTGCGGAACACCGCCTGGATCGACTCGGCGTCCGAGCCGAAGCTGTGCATCTGCTCCCGCGCGTACTTCAGCGCCGTGCCGTAGCCGGCGAGGTCCACCGCCACCAGCAGGCCCTGCTCATGACGGGTGAACAGGGTGCGGGGCAAGGGAATGCTGGCCGAGCCGAGCCGGGCCCGCAGGCCGGGCGTGGCCATCACGTGCTGGATGTTGCTCATCAGCGGCTTGCCCAGGAACCACTGCTCCTCCCGCTTGTGGGCGGCGCTGTAGCGCTCGCGCAGGTGCTCGCCGTCCGGTTGCAGCGGCAGGAACACGTAGCCCCGCCGCAGATCCGGGTCGGCGATGTTGCGCAGGCATGCGTCGTCCACAGTGGACAGCTGGTATCGCACGATCTTGAACGCCTTGACCAGGCCCGGGGTCCGCGGCGAGACCTTGAGCTCCAGGAACTCCCCCAGCGGCCGCACCGTGGTGTCGCGCAGGCCCAGCAGGTAGGCCAGCTGGTTGATGTCGGCCTCCGGGGTCTTGGCCGCCATGGTCTGGTCGATCAGCCGGAACAGCGAGCTGACCTTGGTCGGCGGCCCGTAGCCCATGCTCACCGGGTAGGCCATGAACGGCGTGGCCCAGTAGCCCTCGTCGTGGGCGCTGCCGGTGCCCAGCGGATAGCTCGGATAGGTCAGCAGCAGGTGCGGGTGGCCCGCCTCCTGGTGCACGGTGATCTCCAGGGTGGCGATCACCCACACCTGCACCGGCGCCTCCATCAGGCGCCGGTCGGGCGTCCCGCTGTCGAGGATCTCGTAGGTCACCGCCGGCTCACATCAGGTCGTCGTGGTCACGGTCAGAGCGGAAAGGCGCCGGCCATCCGGTCGAGCACCTCCGGCACGTTCGAGGAGATCTTGCGGTCCTGGAACCGGAAGTGGCCGTCCACCCGGCGGCCGGCGAACTCGTCGACGCGCACCCAGACGTGTGGCACCGACAGCCGGCGGCCGGCCGGCAGCTCGGTCCGGTGGTAGTCGAAGACGTAGGCCGTGTAGCTGTCCGAGGTGTTGGAGAACTTGAGCGAAAAGTTCCGGTAGACCGGGTCGCCGCCCCACGAATCCCGCAAATGAGGGAGAACGTTGTTGTAGCCGACGGACAACGCCCGCCGGTACTCCAGGCTCAGCCGATCGCGCAGCTCCACCAGCGATTCGGACACTCGGGCCAGACTGTCCCCGGCGGCCAGCCGGAGGAACTCCACCTCCTCCCCACACCGCCGCCGGATGTCGGCCGCGGAAAGCACCAGGGAGGCATAGGGGAACATCCAGGTCTCCCATGTTCCCGGCGGATGCGGATCGACCAGCAGAATTCGCCCCGGGTCATCGGCGTCGGTGACCAACAGCGGAGCGGTCAGCGCCACCCGCCCCGGTATCTCGTCACGGTCCAACCTCGTCGACCGCGCCCAGTCGTCCAACTCGTCCCAGGTGTAGTCCTTCAGGGCCATTCCCGTCCTCCTCGGCCACTATCGCCAACACTTCCCGTTCGGCCCGGTCGAGAATGTCCGGCATCGGCCGGAACAGCCGCTCGTCCAGGCTGCGGAACAAATCGGTTCTGGGCCCATTTCCGGCCCAGACGGTCACGTCCCCCAGCGGTATGACTTCGGCCGCCGGCGGCTTTCGAACCCGAGGTCGGATCACCGTCACGGCAATCGCCTCGCAGCCGTGGCGCAGCGCCGCCACTGCTCGGTTGGTGCCGTCGAGCAACACCGCCGTCGCGCCGTACGACTCGGCGATCACGCCGAGGGCGACGCGGTCCGGCGCGTACCGCGTCGAGGTGTACGGACGCAGTCCAGCAGCGCGTTCGCGTTCGAGCAATGCGTGCGCATTGCTCAAGCGCGCACGCCGCACCGAACGGATCGTCGACCGCAGCGCGGCGAGCGGCAGCACCTCGGCGCGCACCTCCACCGGGCCCCAGAACTCGGCGAATGACCTGCTCAAGGCCGCATTGACCAGGCCATGCGGGATCACGGCACGTCCCCGAGGACCTCGGCGGCATAGCAGCGGACGGCCTCGGCGCACCACGGATCGTTGGTGATGAGGTCCCGGCCGAGGCGGCCGAGCACGAGCAACGCCCACCGCGCCGACGCCGGGTCGGCCGTCGGCACGGTGTCCAGGAACGTGGTCCACAGGCCGACGGCGGCCAGCGCCTGCTGGGTCGGCACGCCGTGGCTGGGCCACCAGCGGTCGGGCGCGACCAGGGCGCTGAAGACGAGGTTGCGGGCCCGGTCCAGCCGGGTGAGGCAGGCCCCGTAATGGCCGCGGCGGAGGCTTTTCACGGCCGAGGTGTAGCCGATGAGGAAATCCACTGCGGCCGCGTTTCGATGCCGACGCACGACGGCCGGATCGCGGGCCGCCCGAAGCGAGGATTCGAGCAGTTCCGCGAACCGGCCGTCCGGGTCCCACAGAATACGGTTCTTGGCCCGCAGCGGCGTGGGCACAATCGTCGACGGCGTCAGGAAGAAGAATTCGACCAGACCCAGCCGCGCGCTGAGCACCGCCGCCCGGACACCGAATTCAGGGAGATAGCGGACCTGATCCACCCCGATCGTCTCCGGCGCCAGATCGATATCGCCGCGCAACGCGTCGGCCAGGCGATCCTCGGCCACCAGAACGAACAGATCCAGATCGGAATGCTCGTCGGCCGCCCCCACGCCATGGGAGCCGCCGATCGCCAGCCCCGCGAATCCGGGGCGACGAGCCAGTTCGGCCGGCAACTCACGGGCGAGCCAATGATCGACGTCAGCGTTCATGGCGGCACCCCCGGCCGGAATCGGTCCGACTTCGGAGGATAGCGGCACGCCCCGTTTATCAACAGTGCCGGATCGCCCGTTCGAGTGTATTCAGACGGATGGAATTGCCTAATTGCCCCGATCGGGGGCGCTCAGCTCAGCCGGGCGGCGGCGTAGGCCAGCATCGCGTCGCGCAGGTACTCGGCCAGCCGCGGGTGGCGGGCGTCGAGGTGGGCGCGCAGCTCGGGCGTGGCGGCGAAGGCCTCGGCCAGCTTGCAGTAGTCGGCCTTG
The DNA here is from genome assembly GCF_044547355.1 of Kutzneria sp. NPDC052558. Classification (NCBI taxonomy): domain Bacteria; kingdom Bacillati; phylum Actinomycetota; class Actinomycetes; order Pseudonocardiales; family Pseudonocardiaceae; genus Kutzneria; species Kutzneria sp. NPDC052558. Next base: position 94,312 of record NZ_JBIUAG010000013.1, on the reverse strand, counting down.
TCCAGGCTGAGCACCTCCCGCTGCGCGGCGTGCTCCTCGGCCACCAGGTCGAGGGTCCGGGGATCGTCGGCCGGGACGTCGGCCAGCATCAGGGCGAGCAGCCGGCGCTCCCACTCGGCGGCCTTCTCGTTGGCGGCGGCGAAGTCGGCCTCGGTCCAGCCGGCGATGCCGGCCCGCACCTCGTCGAAGTACGGCTTGGACGACTCGGGCGACTTGGCCTCCAGCTCGTCCAGCGCGGCCGGGCTGAGCTCGAAGCCGTCGAACAGCTCGTGGTCGGGCACAACAGTGCCTCCTTCCAGATCGGCGATGGTTCGGTTGATCGTGCGGACCAGCCGTTCGAGGCGGTCGTGCCGGGCCCGCAGCCGTTCGCGGTGGTCGCGCAGGGCGGCGAGCCGGTCGTGCTCGCCGTCCAGGATCCGGGCGATGGTCGGCAGGTCCATGTCCAGCTGCCGCATCAGCAGGATCTCCTGTAGCCGCAACAACTGCTCCCGCTCGTACCAGCGGTGGCCGCTGGGGCCGACCCGGGCCGGGCGCAGCACCCCGATCTCGTCGTAGTGCCGCAGTGCCCGGGCCGTCACCCCGGCCATCCGGGCCAGTTCGCTGATCGACCAACTCATGGCGACCACGCTAGGAGTTCTCGCTACGAGAGGGGCAAGCCCCGCCTAGACTCGGCCCGATGGATCTCGCAGCGGCGGACTTCGAGCGGCACCGGCCGCGGCTGTTCGCGGTCGCCTACCGCCTGCTCGGCTCGGCGGCCGAGGCCGAGGACGCGGTGCAGGACACCTACCTGCGCTGGCACGCCGCCGATCGGACCGAGATCCACGAGCCGGCGGCCTGGCTGACCAAGGTCCTCACCAACCTGTGCCTGAACCGGCTGACCTCGGCGCGGGCCCGCCGCGAGAGCTACGTCGGCCCCTGGCTGCCGGAGCCGGTGCTGACCGCGCGCACCCCGCTGGACACAGCCGAGCTGCGCGAGTCGGTGACGATGGCGTTCCTGCTGCTGATCGAACGGCTCACGCCGGCCGAGCGGGCGGTGTTCGTGCTGCGCGAGGCCTTCGAGTACAGCCACCGTGAGATCGCCGACGTGCTCGACCTGAGCGAGGCCAACTGCCAGCAGCTCTACCACCGGGCCAGGCAGCGGGTGGCCCAGGACCGCCGCCGGTTCGACGCCGACGGCGAGGAGAAACTGCGCATCACCAAGAACTTCCTGGTCGCCGCGCGCAGCGGGAACATGGCGGCGCTGGAGGGCATGCTGGCCGAGGACGTGGTGGCCTGGGCCGACGGCGGCGGCCGGACGACCGCCGCGCGCAAGCCGATCCGCGGCCGGCAGCGGGCGGCGGTCTACCTCAACTGGCTGGCCGGCGACATCGACGGCCTGGAGATCCGGCTGGACGAGGTCAACGGCGAGCCGGCCGTGCTGGCGTTCATCCACGGCGAGCTGTCAGTGGTGATCAACCTCCAGATCGTGGACGGCCTGATCACCGACTTCCGCGCGATCGTCAACCCGGACAAGCTGGCCTACCTGACCAGGCAGGTGACGCAGGACACATAGCCGGCCTGTCAGGAATCGCGCGGCTGCCCGGTTCAGGTCCCGTCACCACAAGGGAAGGGACCTGGACATGACGAACATCGTCGTCATCGGCGCCGGCTACGCGGGCCTCACCGTCGCACGCCGGCTGGCCCGGCGGGCCACCGCGCACGTCACCCTGGTCAATGCCGCGCCGGACTTCGTCGAGCGGATCCGGCTGCACCAGCACGCGGCCGGCGAGGACCTGCGGGTGCGGCCGCTGGCCGAAGCGGTGCGAGGCACGGGAATCGAGCTGGTCGTCGGCCGGGTGCGGGCGATCGACCCGGCCACCAAGGAGATCGACGTCGACGGCCGCGGGATCGGCTACGACACGCTGGTGTACGCACTCGGCAGCGTCTCGGACGACCACGGGATTCCGGGCGTCGCCGAGAACGCCTACCCGGTGGCCGGCCTCGCCGAGGCCACGAGGCTGCGGGACCTGGTGCCGGCCAAGGCAACCGTGACGATCGTCGGCGGCAGCCTGACCGGGATTGAAGCGGCGACCGAGCTGGCCGAACAGCATCCGGATCTGCACGTCCGGATGGTCGCCGGTCACGCGCCGGGCAGCGGCCTGTCGGTCAAGGCGCGTAGGCACCTGGGTCGGGTGTTCGACCGGCTGGGCATCGAGGTCCGCACCGGCGCGCGGGTGGCCAAGGTGTTGGCGGACAGCGTGGTGCTGACCGACAGCGAGGAGCTGGCGAGCGACATCACCGTCTGGGCGACCGGGTTCCGGGTGTCACCGCTGGCCACGCAGGCCGGCGTCCGGACCGCCCACAGTGGACGGATCGTGGTCGACGCGACGCTGCGGTCGGTGTCGCACCCCGACATCTACGCGGTCGGCGACAGCGCCGCGGTCCAAATCGACGGCCAGGAGCTGCGCATGGCCTGCGCGACCGCCGAACCGATGGCGGAGTACGCCGCCAGGGCGATCGCCACCCGGCTCCGCGGCGAGGAGCCGAAACCGTTCAGCTACCGCTACTTCCTCCAGTGCATCAGCCTGGGCCGCAAGGACGGCCTGGTGCAACTGGTCGACGCGCACGACCGTCCCAAGGAGACAGTGATCACCGGCCGGGTCGCGGCGCTGGTGAAGGAGGGCATCGTGCGTGGGGCGGGATGGTCGGCGTTGCGCCGCTAGGAAGCCTTGACCTCCCAGCGTTCCTCGATGCGGCCGAACCGCCACACCGCCAGCGCCACCAGCCAGGTCACCACGAACAGGCCGACGATGACGTAGCCGACCAGGTTCAGGTCCAGCCCGCTGATCCAGCCGAGCAGGCCGGTGCTGACGTCGAGCTTCTCGGCCAGCAGCTGGAGCAGCTCGACCACGCCGATCACCAGGGCGACCACGACCGACAGGCCGGTGACGGTGATGTTGTAGAAGACCTTGCGCACCGGCTTGGCGAAGGCCCAGCCGTAGGCGAAGTTCATGAAGCAGCCGTCGATCGAGTCGAACAGGCTCATGCCGGCGGCGAACAGCACCGGCAGCGTCAGAATGGCGTACCAGGGAAGGGAGAACGCGGCGGCGCCGCCGGCGAGCACGAGCAGCGACACCTCGGTGGCGGTGTCGAAGCCGAGGCCGAACAGCAGGCCGGTCGGGTACATCTGCCACGGCCGGCTGATCGCCTTGGTCAGCCCGCGCAGGATCCGGTTCATGAAGCCGCGCTCGTCCAGCCGGCGCTCCAGCTCGGCCTCGTCGAACTCGCCGCCGCGCATCTTGCGGAACACCGTGATGATGTGGGCCATCACCACCAGGTTGATCACGCCGATGAGCACCAGGAAGGTGCCGGACACCAGCGTGCCGACCAGGCCGGTCCAGCTGTGCAGGCCCGAGCTGTCGTCGGCGACCTCGCCGGCCAGCGCCCGCACGCCCAGCGCGAGCAGCACGCACAGGCCGAACACCACGCTGGAGTGGCCGAGGGAGAACCAGAATCCCACCGACAGCGGCCGCTTGCCCTCGGACATCAGCTTGCGCGTGGTGTTGTCGATGGCCGCGATGTGGTCGGCGTCGAAGGCGTGCCGCAGGCCGAGGGTGTAGGCGGTCAGGCCCAGGCCGATGCCGAAGACCTGGCCGTTGCCGATCTGGTAGTTGGCCGGCGAGATGAGGAAGATCAGGGAACCCCAGCCGATCACGTGCAGGGCCAGCACGAACGCGGCCATGCCGCCGATGCTGAGCCACTCCGGCCGGCTGAGCGGCCGGGCGCGCTCGGGACGCAGGGTGTCCACCATGTCGCCGCCTCTTTCGAGCTGGGGGAAACAACAGGCAAGATTGTGGTACCTGCAACCCTTTGGCGACAGCGCTGGTCAGCGGAGAATTCTCACATCGGGCGGCCCGGCGCGGCGTTACCGGACCGCTGCGTCACCGTGCGATCACGGCGAGTAGCAGACGTGGCTGCTGGTGTTGAAGATCGGCGTCGTGTCCACGGCCAGGTTGGACGCCGGGTTCACGATCACCGAGCCGCTGCGGGTCAGCTTGTTCTCACAGGCGATGATCGCCGAGTTGGTCGAGTTGCCGGCCCACAGGTCGATGTGGCGCTTGCCGCTGTTCCAGTCGGAGATACAGGCGGCGCAGCTGTCCTCCATGATGAAGTACTTCTTCAGGTACGCGTAGTAGACCTTGGTGCCGGGGGCCAGTTCCGACTTGCTCGTCGCGAACGTGACCGGGTTGCTGTACGTGCCGACGCCGCCCGCCTGCGAGTGGATCTGCGGGTAGGCGATCGCGGCCGTGCCGGGCGGGTCGTTGTCCAGGGCCCCGTACAGCGTCACGTACATCGTGTACGTGGTCGCGTGCGGCGTGACGGCAGCCTGGGCAGGGGCGGCGACCGCGACCAGCAAGCCGATGCCGAGCAGGGCGACCAGCAGCTTGCTTTTCATGAACACCTCCTGGATTCACCTATATGATTAGGAAAGTTCCCTAACACAGCCGAGGGTATGGGCGCGCTTCCACGCCGAGAAGCCCCGGATCGTTCACAGTTATCCGGCCCGTCACGCGGTCGATCGCGAAAATTCTTCAGATTCTGGCCCGGGACTGGTACGTCTGTGCGCGGCCGTCCTCGACGAAGGGGTGCACATGGGTAGGAAGACGCTGGCCGCCGCGCTGGCCGTGGCCGTCGCCGTGATCGCGCCGGGTCTCGCGCACGCCGACACCGGGGCCTGGGTGATCCAGGGCTCCGACCACGCCCGGGCGCTGGACGAGAGCCAGGGCCTGGCCACGGTGGTGCGGCCCAACTCCAGCTTCATCCAGTACACCGGCATCTCGACCATCCCGGTCGCCGACTCGGTCAAGGGCTGGAACCACGTCGGCGACCCGGGTTCGCGGCTGGGCTACTACATCGAGCCGTACCAGAGCGACAACAACGGGGCCAAGATGTTCCGCGTCCAGTCGCCCGACGGCAGCTGGGCCGAGTACACCCACAAGCTGGAGTCCTGGGAGGCGTTGAACAACTCGTTCGCCGCGGTCTCGCCGGACGGGCAGTGGCTGGTGGCCGGCGAGTACGGCACCATGGACCGCCTGCTGGTGTACCCGATGCCCGGCATCCGGTTCACCACCCCGAGCCAGAACCTGCCGTACGCCTTCGCGATCCGGCTGGACCACCCGGTCCGCGACGTGCAGGGCTGCGACTTCACCTCGTCGGCCCAGCTGCTGTGCGCCTCCGACGACCCCGAGGGGTCGCTGTTCGGCGTCACGAAGCCGTTGCTGCAACTGGATCTCGCCGGCGCGCTCGGCGGCTCCGACGTGTCGGCCCATGTGAGCGCTCTCGGCCAGCTGCCGCTGCAGAGCTCGTGCACCGGCACGTTCGAGGTCGAGGGCATGGACTACGACATGCGGGACGCAACCCTGCGGGTGATCGTGATGTCGCCCGGGTTCTGCGTGCTCACCGACTCGAAGACCTGGCGTTTCAAGCACTCCTGAACCCGGACGGCCGATTGGATCACCGCCGGTCCCGGTTGTGTTGCAAGATGGGCCGGTGGACCCACAGGATCCGGAGCGACGACAGCGCATGGTCAGCACGGCCGGCGAGGCGCTCGCCGCCGCCCAGGCGGGCGACGACGGCGCCGCGATCAGCCTGCTGACCACCTTCGTCGACACCTCGCCGGCCGGCGACGTCGACGGCAAGGAACTCGTGCTGATGCTGTTCCGCGAGTGCAGCGAGATGGTCGCCGCGCTCGGCTCCGGCGGGGCCACCCCGGTCAAGATGCAGGTCTACGACGCCGACGGCCAGGAAGTCTCCATCGACGACGCCGACCCGCCGGTGCGCACCGCGGTCCGCACCCTGCTCGCCGAGGTCCACGGCGACCAGGACGCGGCCCGCGCCCAGATCGACATCGCGCTGAGCACCGCCGCCCCCAGCGAGGTGGCGGCGGTGGTCATGCAGGCCCTGCGCTGGACCATCCGGCTGGCCACCGAATGCGCCAACCGCGACCTCCCGGTCGCCGCCTGGATCTCCGACTCCCTCGACGCCGACGAGGACACCTGACCCACCCCCAGGCCACCCCACCCCCAGCCCCTTCCTCCACCCCCCAGTGCAGGAAGGGGGCTTTCCTCCACTCCAAGTGCAGGAAGGGGGCTCTCCTCCACTCCAAGTGCAGGAAGGGGGCTCTCCTCCACTCCAAGTGCAGGAAGGGGGCTCTCCTCCACTCCAAGTGCAGGAAGGGGGCTCTCCTCCACTCA
>NZ_JBIUAG010000013.1:60326-87981 GCF_044547355.1 Kutzneria sp. NPDC052558 | reverse complement strand
CCAAGTGCAGGAAGGGGGCTTTCCTCCACTCCGAGTGCAGGAAGGGGGCTTTCCTCCACTCGGAGTGGAGGAACGGCGCGTTGATCACGGCGATCACGGCGGCGGCAGCGCTGGGACCATTGCTCGCACTGGATGCGAGGGACCAAGCGTTGATCATGGGTGGGGCTTGCGTCAGGCCATGTCGCGGGTCATCATCCCTGCCCGATCAGCGGCTCGATCTGCATCGCCTCGTGGAGTTCGGCGGCCAGGTCGAGCAGGACCTTGCGGGTCTCGGCGACCTCCGAGCGCAGGGCGTCGATCTGGGACCAGCCGCGCTCGTGCACGACGACGCTGGCGCCGGGCTGGCGGGCCGCCTCCCACTCGGCCAGCGCGGGGTGCCATTTGGTCAGCAGCGGCCGCAGCACGGTGTTGACCATCTCGACCGCGATGCCGGCGAAGGTGACGCCGCCGGCGCGGCCACGCGGGGCCAGCTCGGGTCCGTACTTGCGCAGGATGTCGCGGGTGCAGGCGAACAGCGAATAGATACTGTTCAGCTCCTCCCGCACGATTCCGGCCCCCGGTTTTTGTTCCACGGTCGTAATCCTGGTAGCGAGCTCGACATACAGCTCCCAGGCGGCCTCGCGTTCTATCGGTGACGGTGTCCACACACCGCTCACCCGGGTTCGGTGACTCACGGAGAGGTTCCTCCACTCAAAGGCCCCCGGGCGGCCGATCGATAACCGTCCGTTTCCCGTTGCTCGGGAATGGGCGTGACCGGGCCGACGCGGGGTGGAGAGGATGGACTGGGCAGATTGTTGATCTCGTCGTTGCGGGCGCGCTCCCGGATCCGCTCGATCTCCGCGAGGTAGCGGCGACGGCGCTCGGCGTCGCATCCGCCGAGCTGTTCGGGGTCGTCGACGAGCTTGCGGACCAGGGTGTAGACGCTGGACTCGTGCAGGCGGTACTTGCCGTAGTTCTCCTCGGCCTTGAACGTCCTGTGCAGGCCGAACACCACCGCGCCGAACACCGACAGGGCCTGCACCAGCAGGCGCGAGCCGTTGCCGTCGGTGACGTAGGGGATCAGGAACGGCAGCGACAGCGAGATCAGCACGGTCCAGCCGACGGCGTAGTAGTGGGCCGCCCCGTACAGCCACGCCCGGTGCTGCCAGACCCGCAGCACCGGCGCCGTGCGCCGGTAGTGCGCCGCGGCCCAGTCCCGCAGTTCGGGCCCGATCAGATCGGCGTCCGCGAACGGTCCGCCCGCGCCGCCGCCCGCCGTTGCCACGGTGAATTTCGGCTTCATGTAGGCCGCAATCGCGACCGCGCTGGATATCGCCAGAACGGCCACGACACAAAGCCCGACAATCCACGGGTCGACCACCACGCACCCATCTCATAACGGTGTCAAGTGCGGGAGCGTAGCCCCTGTGCAAGTGCATCGACCAGAGTCACGGAGCGCAGCCGAAAGCCGTTTACACACCGACGTGGACAATCAGTGATCCGGCCACGGCGAACGGTGGAGGACTGCGGACAGCAGGTCGACGACCGAACGTGACAACGCTTCATGATCCGTCACCCGCAGTAGCGCTACGTCGTGAATTATGGCAACCAGGTGGCTTGCGATTCACCCGTCCGTCAGGCTCGACACTGTCCCCCATCGGAGTTAACCGGAGGAGGTCGGGACGAGATGGCCTGGGATGTGTTCCTCAGCTACTGCCGGTCGGACACCACGCCGGCCGAGGCGCTGGCGGCCGAGCTGCGGGCGCGGGGGCTGCGGGTGTTCCAGGACGAGGTCGGCGTGCACCGCTTCGACTCGGTGTCCCGGACGATCATGGCCGAGCTCGGCCGCTCCCGGCTGCTGCTGGCCTACTACTCGCACGCCTACCCCACCCGCCGGGCCTGCCAGCAGGAGCTCATCACGGCTTTCCTTGCCGGACAACGGGAAGGCGACCCGCTGCGGCGGGTGCTGGTGGTCAACCCGGAGCGCGGCACCGGCCACATCGAGCCGATCGAGCTGCGGGACGCCCGGTTCTGGAGTCCGTCGGCCGAGCTGCGCCACCTCACCGAGGCCGTCACCCGCAAGGTCGACGAGCTGCCTACGCCGATCGGCGAGGTCAACCACGGCCGCGCCCCGCTGTGGCTGCCGGCCCCGGGCCACCGGCCGCCGCCCCGGTTCGTCGGCCGGACCGCCGAGCTGTGGCGCCTGCACTCGGCCCTGCACCCGCAGTCGGCGACGCTGACCGAAGGCGGCGGCGAGCCGGTCGCCGTCGTGCACGGCGTCGGCGGCATCGGCACGTCCTCGCTGGTCGCCGAGTACGCGCGCCAGTTCGGCGCGACCTTCCCCGGCGGCGTCTTCTGGCTGTCGGCCGCCGAGCCGTGGCCGGACCAGCTGGCCGCGATCGCCGACGCCCTGGGGGCCGACGGTCCCGGGCAGCCCGCCGATCGGGTGGCGCTGGCCCTGGACGCCCGGCGCGACCCCAGCCTCTGGGTCGTCGACGGGGTGCCGTCCGGGCTGAGCCTGGACCAGGTCCGCCGGCTGCTGTCCCCGCACCGCTGCGCGGCCAGCGTCCTGACCACCACCGACGGCGGCTACGCCGAGCTCGGGACCGGGGTGTCGATCCAGGAAATGCCGGCGGCGCAAGCGGTTCGGCTCATCCTCAACCAGGTCGACGCGCTGGCCCCTGGCGACCGCGAGTCGGCCCACAAGCTGGTCGACGCGGTCGGCGGGCATCCCGGCGCGCTGCTGGACCTGGCCGGCTCGGCCCGGTCGGCCGGCCTGGACTCGGTGCGGCGGCGGCTGTTCTCCCGGGACTGGCCGGTGCTGGAGACGACCGCGAAGCGGCTGCTGGCCGAGGTCGACGCGGCCGGCGACGCCGGGCTGGACGTGCTGCGGGCGGCGGCGGCGTTCGCGCCGGAGCCGATGCCGTTACCCGTTCTGGATGGACTTGGCCCGGTCGGGCTGGCGGTGGACCGGTTGGCCCGGCAGTCTGTGGTCCGTCTGGTCGACGCGGGCGCGTTGGAGGTGCCGGCGGTGGTCGCACACGTGATCCGGCACAACGATCCCGATCCGGCCCGCCACTGCGAGATCAGCGCCGCCGCGCTGGCCGCCCGGCGCGTGCGGGACGACTTCGCGGTGGACGAACGCGAGCGGGCGGCGGCCTTCCGGGTCCAGGTCGAGCTGGCCCACCGGGTTCCGGTGCGGCCGCTGGGCGGTGGCGGTCTGCGGGAGGCGATCTCCTCGCTGCACAGCATCTTCGCCTTCACCCGGGAGCAGCTGCGGGAGTGCGGCCCGGATTCCTCGCAGCGGTTCGGCGAGGTGGCCGAGCGCCTGATGGAGGAGGTGTTGCGGCCCTTCCTGTCCGAGTGGCACCCGGCGCTGCGGCGCTTCGAGGACCGCACCCAGTTCGATGACACGGCCTGGGATCCGACCGCCGAGCTGCGTAATGCCCTGGACGGACTGCGGGAGCCGCTGCTGGCCGTGATCCGGGATCTCAGCCGGATCAGTGGGAACCCACACGGGACGCGCTTCCTGTGAGCAGTTCCCGCACCATGGCGGCGATCTGCTCGGTCTCGATCAGGAACGCGTCGTGCCCGTACGGCGAGTCGATCACCCGCAGACCGTCCGCACCGGGGATGCCGGCGGCCAGTTCTTGCTGCTGCGCCAACGGATAGAGCCGATCCGTGGTGACGCCGCCGACGACCGTCCGCGCCGTGACCCGACGCAGCGCGGCCCGGACGCCGCCCCGGTCGCGGCCGACGTCGTGCGAGTTCATCGCCTCGGCCAACGCCACATAGCTGCCGGCGTCGAAGCGCCGCACCAGCTTCTCGGCGTGATGGTCCAAATAGGACTCCACGGTGAACCGGCCGTCGCCCTGCGGATCGCGGCCGAACCGGGACGACAGCTCCGTCTCGCTGCGATAGGTGATGTGCGCGATCCGGCGGGCGATCCCGAGCCCCCGATGCGGCCCCTCGCCCAGCTTCGCGTCGTAGTAGTCCCCGCCGTGCCAACCGGGATCGGACCGGATCGCCTGTAGCTGCGGATACGTCCACGCGATCTGGTCGGCCGAGGACTGCGCCGGAGAAGCCAGCAGCAGCAACGACTCCACTCGGTCCGGCGCCATCACGGCCCATTCCAGCGCCCGCATCCCGCCCATCGAGCCGCCGACCACGGCAGCCCAGCGGTCGATGCCCAGGGCATCGGCCAGCGCCACCTCGGCCGCGACCTGATCCCGTACGGTCAAGGCTGGGAACCGGCTGCCCCAGGGCTTTCCGTCGGCGGCCGGCGACGACGGCCCGGTGCTCCCCTGGCAGCCGCCCACCACGTTGGGGGCCACCACGAAGTACCGGGCCGGGTCGATGACTCCGGGCTGCACCAGGGAATCCCACCAGCCGGCGGTGGGATGCCCCGGCCCCGCCGGACCGGCGACATGGCTGTCGCCGGTCAGCGCGTGCAGCACGAGCACGGCGTTGGACCGGTCAGGGGCCAACGTTCCCCATGTCTCGTAGGCGAGTTGGACGGCGGTCAGCTCGCCACCGCGCTCCAGCGGCAGTGGGCGGTCCAGCCGCACCCACTGCCGCCGGCCGGGCGGGTCGTTCTCCTGCCAGGCCCCGGTGACCGGGATCAGAGCGCCGCCTTCGCGGCCCGGAACCCGGCTTCGAGATCGGCCTTCAGGTCCTCGATGCCCTCCAGGCCGACCGACAGGCGCACCAGGCCCGGCGTCACGCCGGTGATCGCCTGCTCCTCGGGCGTCAGCTGGGAGTGCGTGGTGCTGGCCGGGTGCACGATCAGGCTGCGCACGTCACCGATGTTGGCCAGCTGGCTGAACAGCTCCGTGCCGTCCACGAACGCCCGCCCGGCCTCCGCGCCGCCGCGCAGCTCCAACGAGACGATCGCGCCCGCACCGGCGGGCAGGTACTTCTGCGCCGCGTCGTGCCAGGGGCTCGACGGCAGGCCGGCGTAGTGCACGGTCTCCACCTCGTCGCGCTGCTCCAGCCACTCGGCCAGCGCCTTGGCGTTGGCCACGTGCCGCTCGATGCGCAGCGACAGCGTCTCGATGCCTTGCAGCACCAGGAAACTGGTCTGCGGGGCGATGGCCGCGCCGGTGTCGCGCAGCAGCTGCACGCGCAGCTTCGCCGCGTACGCCCCGTGGCCCAGCGCCGGCCAGTACTGAAGGCCGTGATAACTCGGGTCCGGCTCGTTGTAATCCGGGAACCGCTCCGCGTGCGCGCCGAAGTCGAACTTGCCGCCGTCCACGACCACACCGGCGATGGCCGTGCCGTGGCCGCCGAGGAACTTGGTCGCCGAGTGCACGACGATGTCCGCACCGTGCTCCAGCGGCCGCAGCAGGTACGGGGTCGGCACCGTGTTGTCGACGACCAGCGGCACGCCCGCCTCGTGCGCCACCGCCGCGACCGCCTCGATGTCCAGGACGTTGCTGCGCGGGTTGCCCAGCGTCTCGGCGAAGAACAGCTTGGTGTTGGGCCGGATTGCGGCCCGCCACTCGTCCAGGTTGTCGGGGTCGTCGACGAAGCTGACCTCGATGCCCAGCCTCGGCAGCGTGTAGTGGAACAGGTTGTAGGTGCCGCCGTAGAGCGAGGCGCTGGACACGAAGTGGTCGCCGGAGTTGGCCAGGTTCAGGATCGCCGCCGTCTCGGCCGCCTGGCCGGAGGCGAACGCGACCGCCGCGACGCCGCCCTCGAGGGCGGCGACCCGCTGCTCCAGCACGTCCTGGGTGGGGTTGTTGATGCGGGTGTAGATGTTGCCGGGCTCGGCCAGGCTGAACAGGGCGGCGGCGTGAGCCGTATCCCTGAACACGTAGGAGGTGGTCTGGTAGATGGGCGTCGCGCGGGCGCCGGTGGCCGGGTCGGCGCCGGCGCCGGCGTGGATCTGTCGCGTCTCGAACGACCAGGACGAAGGCATGGCTGTGCTCCAAACAGGGGTTGTGAAAGGTGCGTGAGAAACCGAGATCAGGCGGACACGCGACACGCCATGCTGGTCACGCGCACGTAGTCCACGTGCCGGCGGGACACCAGGAGGGCCATGGGCCCGACCGTAGACCGGGCACGTTCACCCGAGAAGGCCCGTTCACTCAGTGGGACGAGAGGGAGTAGGTTTGCGTCATGGCGCCGGCCGAGAACCGAGACATCACCCAGTCGATTCCCAGCTTCACGGTCGCCATGCGTGGCTATGACCGTATGGAGGTCGAGACCCACCTCAAGCGGATCACCTCGGAGGTGCGGCTGTTCGCCGCCGACCGGGACGCCGCGCTGCGCCAGGCCGACGAGCTGGCCAAGCAGCTCGACCAGGCCCGGGCCCGCATCGAGGAGCTCAAGGGCCACCTGGAGCAGGCCCGGCAGGCCCCGCCGCCGGCCGCCCCCGAGCCGGTCGAGCAGGACACGCCCGACCAGGCCAAGCGCAAGCTCCAGCTGGCCGAGGCCACCGCCGCCGAGACGCACGCGCGGGCCGAGGCCGCCGCCGAGACCACCTGGGCGCACGCCGAGTCGGCCGCCACCAAGCTGCGCGAGCGCTACCAGACCCTGCTGTCCGATCTGGACAAGCAGCAGGCCGAGATCATCGCCGAACACCAGAGCCTGATGGAGAAGGCCCGCAGCGAGGCCGCCGAGCTGACCACCGTGGCCGTGCAGCGGCGCAAGGAGCTCGACGAGCAGGCCGAGGCCCGCCGCCGCCAGATCGAGGCCGACTTCGCGCAGGAGATGGCCGACAAGCGCAAGGCCGCCCTGGACGCGCTGGCCGCCGAGGAGGCCGCCCGCAAGGCCGAGCTCGACCAGCGGGTCACCGCCGCCATCGCCGACGCCGAGGCCCGGATCAACCGCAGCAACCAGGAAGCGGCCCGGCTGCGCGACTACCGCGAGCGCATCGCCGACCAGCTCCGCTCGGCCACCGGCCTGCTCAACGACGCCGGCAGCCTCCTGGAACCCCTCAAGGAAGAGTTCCCCCAGTCCTGACCCCGTCCCCACAGCCCGATCTTCATCACCACAGCTAGATCTGAGTGTGGGAAGGGGGCTTTCCTACACTCCGAGTGTAGGAAAGCCCCCTTCCCACACTCAGGAGCGCTGGAGGCGCAGCGGGGCGGAGCCTTCGTCCAGGACGAGAAGGAAGTCGTCGAGGTCCTCGTGGGCACCGGCCGGCACGTTGGGCTGGGCGAGCGCGAGCAGCTGCACGGCCAGCCCGGTCAGCCCCGCGGCGTCGCCGAGGACGCTGACTTTGCCGTCCGCGCCGACGGACACGGTGAGCCGGTAGTGCTCCGGCCAGGACGCGACCAGGCCGATGCCGTGGTCGTAGGACGGAATCTCCAGCTGCACCTTAGCCACATCGACCTCCGGTCGGTGAACCTCGCACACCCGGTGCCGTGTGTCCAGGTGGGACGCGGGCAGTAGATCGTCTCGTAACCCCCTTGTCATCAAAGTCTCTCGTCAACTAAGATATTTGTTGTTTGAGATTCGAGGGGGGATCATGGACACCACACGCGTGCGGGTGCTGATCGTGGGGGCCGGACTGGCCGGCGGGTCGACGGCGATGTTCCTCGCCGACCGGGGCATCGACGTGCTCGTGGTCGAGCGGCATCCGGGAACCGCCCTGCATCCCAAGGCCGCGGGCCAGCACCCCCGCACCATGGAGCTGCTGCGCACGGCCGGCCTCGCCGACCGGGTGCTGGCCGCCAACGCCAAGCCGTTGCAGATCAAGGTCGCGACCACCGCCCGCGGCCGGCTCCTCAAGACCATCGTCGACGACACGCCGCCGCCCTGGGGCGAGATCTCGCCCATGCCGCCGGGCCAGGCCACGCAGATCCAGCTCGAACCGCTGATGCTGGACGCCGCTCGCGAGAACGGCGCGCGGATCCGGTTCGACACCGAGCTCGTCTCCTTCGACCAGGACACGCTCGGCGTCACCGCGCAGCTGGTGCACCGGCCGACCGGCACGCTCAGCCAGGTCCGGGCCGACTACCTGGTCGCCGCCGACGGCCACCGCAGCCCGATCCGCGAGCGCCTCGGCATCGGCCGGCACGGCTGGGGAAGCCTCAGCCACCAGGCCGGCATCGTCTTCGACACCGACTCGGAGCGGCTCGCCGACCTGGCCGACTCGCTGTACTTCCTGTGGCATCCGGAGTTCACCGGCTTCTTCGGCGCCGCGCAGGTGCCGGGGCGCTACATCTTCGGCGTCGAGTACGACCCGGCGCGCGGCCAGTCCTTCGAGGACTTCACGCCGCAGCGGTGCGCGGAGCTGATCCGACTCGGCCTGGACGAGCCGGAACTGGAACCGCGGATTCGCACCGTGCAGGCGTGGGAGATGGCGGCTCGGGTCGCGGACACGTTCCGCCACGGGCGCGTGTTCCTGGCCGGCGACGCGGCCAAGGTGACGCCGCCGACCGGCGGCCTCGGCGGCAACACGGCCATCGGCGACGGTTTCGATCTGGCGTGGAAGCTGGCGGCCGTGCTGAAAGGCCAGGCCGGGCCCGGATTGTTGGACAGCTACGACGCCGAGCGGCGCACCGTCGCCGAGTTGGTGGTCGCCGACTCGCTGGCCAACTACGTGGAACGCATGCCGGCCCACAACGGTCCCGCGTCGAAGCCGGTGGGCCACCTGGAAGTCGTGTTCGGCATCCGGCAGCGGTCCGACGCCGTGCTGATCGACGACGAGGACCCGGCGGCGGTCGAGGACCCGCGCGAGCCCAGCGGCCGTCCCGGCTTCCGGGCCCCGCACATGCCGCTCGTGCACAACGGCCAGCCGGTGTCCACAGTGGACTTCTTCGGCCGGGACTGGGTGCTGCTCACCGGAACCGAGGGCGGCGTCTGGCACCAGGCCGCCAAGCACGTCGCCGAGCGGCTCGGCATCGCGGTTCGCACGGTCGGCCTCGGGCCCGACCTCACCGACCCGGACGACCGCATGGTCGACGTGTACGGCATCGGGCACGGCGGGGCGAGTCTGGTGCGGCCGGACGGCGTCGTGGCCTGGCGTACGGACTTCGAGGTCGCCGACGCCGCCGGCACGCTTCAGGCCGTCTTCACGAAGCTGCTGGCCCGGGCGCCCAGCGGCGCAGTCCCAGCAGGCACGCGGCGCTGATCACGCCGCCCAGCACCAGATACAGCGAGATCGGCCACGGACGGGCGTGGTCGACCGACAGCAGGGCGGTGGCCACCAACGGGGACAGGCCACCGCCCAGCGTCGCGCCGAGCTGGTAGCTGAACGCCGCGCCGGAGTAGCGCAGCCGCGGCTCGAACAGCACCGCGTAGTACGAGGCCATCGGGCCGAACAGGACGCCGGAGCCCGCGTAGGCCAGGGCCAGCGCCAGGATCAGCAGCCCGGCCGAGCCGGTGTCGATGAGCCAGAACAGCGGGAACGCGAACACGATGATGAACGCCGCCCCGGTCAGCATCACCGGCGTGCGGCCGACCCGGTCGGCGATCCGGCAGGCCACCAGGATCGACACCACCTGGGCCGCGCCGCCGACCAGGCTCGCCGTCAGCACCTGTTGCTGGGGCAGGTGGTGCACGGCGGTCCAGTAGTTCAGCACGAACGTGACCAGGATGAAGATGAAGGTGTTGAAGCCCAGGTTCACGCCGACGCCCAGCAGCACCTTGGCCCACGCCGTGCGCAGCACCTCGGCCAGCGGCACCCGGGTCACCTGCTGCGCCGACTTCAGCTCCTTGAACTCCGGGCTCTCCTCGATGCCGACCCGCAGGTAGATGCCGAACGCCACCAGCACCACGCTGGCCAGGAACGGGATCCGCCAGCCCCAGTCCAGGAACGCGCCGCCGGCCGCGGCCGTGGACAGCGAGAACATGGCCGTGCCCAGGAACAGGCCCAGCGGCGAGCCCAGGAACGTCCAGCCGCCGTACCAGGTCCGGTGTCGCTCGGGCGCGTGTTCGACCACCATCAGCGCCGCCCCGCTCTGCTCCCCGCCGAGGAAGAACCCTTGCAGCAGACGGAGAATCAGCAGCAGCACCGGTGCCACCAGGCCGGCCGAGGCGTAGCTGGGCAGCAGGCCGATCAGCGCCGTGCACAGGCCGGTCATGGTCAGCGTGAGCACCAGCATCGGCCGCCGGCCCAGCCGGTCGCCGAAGTGGCCGATGACCGCCGCGCCCAGCGGTCTGACCAGGAACCCGACTCCGAAGGTGGCGAACGCCAGCAGCGTGCTCACCGTCTGGTTGCCGGCCGGGAAGAACAGTTTCGGCAGCACCACCGCGGAGGCGGTGCCGTAGATGAGAAAGTCGTAGAGTTCGATGGTGGTGCCGGCCGCGCTGGCCAGCGCGACCTTGCGGACCGACGAACTCTGCACCTGGTCAATCGATCGAGTCACGGCAGCCTCCCTGAGTCACGACATAGCACCACAAATGGGTGAAGGCGGCCACACGTTCTGGTGGAGGACTCGGATTTACCTCGTTTGGCTGCACGAACAGCGCAAAAGTAGGCAACCATGCCCCTTCCCCGAATCCTTGCCGGCGCGGCCGCCTTCTGTGCGGCGGCCGCCTGCGTGACCGCGGTCCCCGCCGCGGCCGCGATGCCTTCCGTCCTGACCCTGACCGCCACCACCGAGGGCCAGGCCCCGCACGTCGTCGAGTTGACCTGCGACCCCGACGGCGGCACCCACCCGGCCGCGCAGACCGCGTGCATGCAGCTCAGCCAGGTCGACGGCGATGTCGCGCACCTGCCGGCCACCCAGGTCCACATCTTCTGCCCGATGATCTTCCAGCCGATCACGGTCACCGCCACCGGCCTGTGGCGGGGTCGGGCCGTGCAGTTCCAGGACAAGTACACCAACAGCTGCCAGCGGGACAACATGACCGGGCTGCTGTTCCGGTTCTGAGAGTGGTCGGGGCTCCCGATTTCCATCGGGAGCCCCGCGACACGATCACATCAGCCGATCCTGAGGAACGGTTACGACGTTCCTTACAGAATGCTGTGAAACTCAGGCAGTCAAGCCCCATGGCGCGGAAGGCCCGTTCGACTTCACCGGCGCCACGGCGAAATCCGGCCGGTCGCCGGCCCGGCAGAGCACCGCCTCGCCACCCCGCGGCAGGTCGATCTGGATCGTGGTGGCGTCGACTTCCTTGAACCGCAACGGCCGCCCGTGCCGGTCGCGCACCGCCACCTGGCCCGGGATCCCATGCCGGACCACACACGGAGCGCCGACTTCGCTGCGCAGCCGCACCCAACGCGTCACGCCATGCTGACGCGAGGCGCTGAGCAGGAACGCGCCCTGGGTGCGGAAGTTGTCGATGGTGACATCGGCCCAGGAGTCCGGAATCGCCGGGAACACCCGGATCACGCCGTGCCAGCTCTGACAGATCATGTCGTGCATCGACTGGGAGGCCGACAACGGCGTCTCGATCACCGGGCCGGACTCCTTGTACATGGTGTTGGGCTGCACGTACAGGCGCAGCAGGTCGGCCAGGTACTGCGCGGAGTCGTTGCCCCGTCCCATCTGCGCCGCGAACGAGGCCGCGCCGGTGTAGCTGTAGCCCTGTAGCGCGCCCTTGAAGCTGACCCAGTGGTCGAGCGAGGTCTGGATCAGGCTCCGGCTCTCCGGCTGCTCCCAGTTCACCAGGTACAGCGGATAGACCGACAACATGTGCGAGTAGTGCCGGTGGGACATGGCGAACGGCTGGCCCGCGCCGATCATGAACCCGTTGGCGTCCACCGGATACGGCGTCAGGTTGGCCAGCACGTCCCGCCACTTCGGGGCCAGCGGGTCGGTGATCTTCAGCGTCTGCGCGCTGTCGAGCAGGGTCTGGCAGCCCCAGCGCAGCAGGGCCAGGTCGTAGTTGGTGTCCGGCGTGTCGACGCCGTACTCCGGGGAGAACGTCTTGGGCAGGTGCAGCTTGCCGTCGCTGCCCGTGGTCAGGAAGTGCAGATAGTAGTTGACCGCCTTGCGCAGCAAGGGAAACACCGTGGTCCTCAGGAGACCAGTGTCCATGGTGTGTCGGTAGGTCAGCCACACGTTGTGCAGCGCCCAGGTCAGGTTGCCGATCTCCGGCGTGGGCGGGTCCTGGCCGGGAATGCCGGCGGTGGCCCCGTTGACCAGCGTGATGTCCGCGGTGCGGCAGATGGCGGCCGAGTCCTGGTCGTACGGCGCGGCGACCTGCTTGGTCAGGTTGTCCCGGAACTGGCTCAGGGCCCGGGTCAGCGAGTCCAGTTCGAGGTGGTTGGAGCCGTGGATCAGCCAGTACTCCAACTGCACGTTGAGGTTCCACCAGGTCGCCGGCCAGGGCGTCGACTCGAGCCAGGGGCCGGTCGTGGCCATCACCGGGGCCGCTTTCCTGGTGGCCGAGGCGACCTTGTAGAGCTGGATCCAGTAGAAGCTCTGCAACCGGCCGTCCGGCACGGACAGGAAACTCCTGCGATAGAAGGAGTTCCACCAGGCCCGGTGGTCTTTTGCCAGTGTGTCAAGGGATGTGGCGGCCGTCGCCCGGATCGTGTCGAGCGCTCTGGGGCCGGCGGTCTTGTCGGGGTCGGACCAGGCCACCGTGGCGTAGAGGGTTCTTGTGGTGCCCCTGGTCGTTTCCTGGTACGCCGTCACGTGCTCGCCGCCGGACAGCAGCGGCTGGGTCACCAGCGTGGCCGGGCCGCTGGTCTGGGTGGTGGGCTTGGGGTTGGGCAGGTAGCCGTTCGGGGCCGGCTTGTTGAACTTCGGGTCGGCGCGGGGGCTGACCGCCTCGGCCGGGTGGAAGACCCAGCGGAACTTGGCCTCGCCGTCGGCGGGGCGGGCCTGGACCACCAGCGTCGAACGTCCATTGTGGATTATCGTGCGGATGGCGATGCTACCGGCGGTGGTGGTGATCGTGCCGGCCAGCTCGGCGTCGTAGAGGCTCAGCCGCCAGTCCACCGCGGTGATCGTGCCCTGTGGCTCCAGGGTGAACCAGCCGATCGGGAGGCGGGCCAGGCCGTAGAGGGAGCCAAACTCGGGGCGGTGGTCCTGGACCTCGCTGTGCTGGACGTTGAAGCGGATCGCGTTGGCGCCCGGCTCCGCGTAGATGCCCGAGCCGAGGAAACCGTTGCCCAGGAAGGGTCCGTCGTACCAGTTCTTGGGCAGGCGCTGCCAGATCAGGTCGCTGCCGGCGAGAAAGTCCCGCCAGTTCAGGCCCGTGCTCGCGTCGATGTCGGCCGCGTTCACTCCGGTCGGGTTCGCGCTCGCCGGGCTCGCCAATGCCGGTGTGGCCAGCAGCGCGCCGCCCGCGGCCAGCAGGGTCCTCCGGGACAGCTCGCTCATGCCGGGCCCTTCACTTCCTCGTGAAAACCTATACATCGGAGCTCTGCCGCCGACCGTAGGGAGCTTGTTGGGCCGCGTCAAGACTTCTGTCCGAGTCACGGGGTGCTGTCATCGGAGGAGTCGATCGTGGCAACAATGATCGCCATGCGCATCATCGGCCTGGTCATCGGCCTGCTCGGCCTGCTCGCACTGCTGGCCTCTCCCGCCTCGGCCTCCGACATCAAGCCCGGCGTCGGCGGCTCGTTCAACGGGTCAAGCGGAGTGCTCACTGGCAACAACACCATGGCCCTCACCGATCTCCCCGTGCAGCTCACCGGCTCCGGCCTCGGCCTGTTCGGCACCGGCACCGGCGGCGACGCCGACTGAGGCGGCCCCGATCCCACCTTCGCAATCGAGCCCCGCACCCCCGTTGACAGCCACCCCTAGTATGTAAACGTTTCCAGTCCTGCCGCCGCGCCGACTCCCCATGGAGGTTGTGGTGGCATCACGTTCCCGGTGGTCGCTCGCGATCGCCTGTTCCCTCGTCGCCGGGGCCCTGCTCCCGACGGCGGCCTCGGCCGCGCCCGCCGCCTGCTCGGAGGAGGCGCCCATCCGGGCCGCCGCCGACCACTGGATCGCCGGCAACGCCAAGCCCGCCGACTCCACGTGGTTCAACTCGCTGTTCATCAAGGGCGACATCGAGGCGTACAAGCTGACCGGCGACGCCAAGTACCTCGCCTACGCCACCTCGTGGGCCGTCCACAACAAGTGGAAGCTGCCCACCGGCACGCCCAACCTGGACGGTCCCGAGGCCGCCCAGGAGTACATCGACCTGTACCAGCTCGACCCCAAGCACCCCGCCTCCGACATCGCCGACGCCAAGGCCTATGTCGACCGGGAGACCAAGAAGGTCGAGGGCGGCAAGTCCTCCGACATGTCCTATGTGGACGCTGTGCGGCTCGGCGCCCTGTCGGCGTTCGCCTACTTCGGCGGCAGCACCAACCTCGACGCCATGGCCAAGCTGTTCGCCTATCCCGAGAGCCACATCTACGACAGCAAGAACTCCCTGTGGTGGCGGGATTCCCGCTGGGTCGGCACCACCCAGCACTGGTCGCGCGGCAACGGCTGGATCGTCGCCGCCCTCGTCGACACCATCGCCAACCTGCCCGCCGGCGACGCGCACCGGGCGCACTACATCTCTTTGCTACAGGCCATGTTCGCCAAGCTCAAGTCCGTGCAGCAGGCCGGCGGCTACTGGACCGCCGACGTCGACCATCCGTCCGCCTACCCCGCCCCCGAGTCCAGCGGCACTTCCCTCTACACCTACGGCATGGCCAGGGCCATCCAGGCCGGCTATCTCGACTCCGCCACCTACCTGCCGGTCGTGCAGAAGGCCTGGGGTTGGCTCAAGACCAAGGCACTACAGTCCAACGGCGTTGTCGGCTACGTGCAGGGGCCGTCGTCCCACCCGTCCCAGTACCAGCCCATCAGCCCCACCGCCACCAGCAACTACGGCACCGGCATGTTCCTCATGGCCGGCGTCGAGGCCGCCAAGCTGACCCCCGGCTGCACCGCCAGGTTCTGACGCCGATCCACGCGATCGGCCCCACCAGGCCGATCGCGTGGTTCCCTTCGCCAGCCAATCCCACAGATTCACCAACACCACCCACCCGACCACACAAACGCGCGGAATCCCTTCAGCTAGGCCAGTTCCGCGCAGAGCCGGGGCACCGCCATGCCGATCGGCTCCGTGATCTTCGCCGCCGCCATGTCGTCGTACGGCGTCGGATCGCGGTTCACGATCACCAGCCGGGCCCCGGCTCGCACCGCCACCGCGCACAACGCCGCCGCCGGCTCCACATGCAACGAACTCCCGATCGCCAGGAACACCTCACTCGCCGCCGCGATGTTGCGGGCCTGGCCGATGACCTCGGCGTCCAGATGCTCGCCAAACAACGTCACCCCAAGCTTCAGGATCCCCCCACATCGCGGGCATTCCTTGCCCCCGCTCAGGATCTGCCTGGTGCTGAAGCCCTCCCCACACGCCGTGCACACCGTCCGGTGCATACTTCCGTGCAGCTCCAACACCTTCCTCGCCGGCGTCCCCGCCTTCTGGTGCAGGCCGTCAATGTTCTGCGTCAACACCCGCACGTTCGCCAGCCCCGCGATCGCCCGATGCGCCCCGTTCGGCTCCGCCTCCCACGCCGGGTGCCCCTCGTACCGCCGCCAGAACTCTTCCCGCGTTCCTTCGTCCGCCATGAAGTTCTCGTACGTGAAGAGCCGCTGCGCCGCCGGCTCCTTCGTCCATTCCCCTTGCGGGCCGCGGTAATCCGGAATCCCCGAGTCCGTCGAGATCCCCGCCCCCGTCAACACCGCGATCCTGGTCATGTCCCCAGCCTAGGTTCCGTTCGCAAGCGTATTTGCCCAGCTCTTCAACGGTCCTTCCGCCGCGCTCGCGCAGTACCTCCGGAACTGTCCGCGCACCTCCTCCGCCCGGATCCCCCCGTGCATCTCCGGCGCCCGGTACCACCCCATCCCCACCCCTGGCTCCCAGCTCCGCGCGATCCCCGCCGCCCCGTCCCCCGGCGAGCTCAGGCCGTAGTAGATCTCCTTGACCCCCAACGACATCGCCGCCCCCAGACACATCAGGCACGGCTCCAGGTTCACCGCCAGCCGCAGCACCGCGCGCGGCCTCCCGCCCGCCTTGGCGTCCCTCTTCCTCTCGTCCACCTGCCGCATAGCCAACAGATCCGCGTGCATCAACCGGCCGACGCTGTCCCTCGTGAACGCCCTCCCCACCAGCTCATCCCCCTCGAACACCACCGCCCCGATCGGCAGTTCCCCGTTCCTCATCCCCTCCTCCGCCACTTCCATCGCCGCCACCACCATCTCGTCCGGAGTCACTCGGCCACCACATCCCCCACACCGGCTGCCCGCTCCTCGTCTCCCGCTGCTCGTACACCCCCGACTCCCGCCCCGTCTCCTCCCTCAGCCGCCGCCCCACGTTCTTCAGCCACGCCACCCTCTCCTCGTCGCTCAGCCCGTCCGGCATGTCCAGATCGACCATCCGCACTCACCCCTCGTACACCATGTCCGCAGCCCAAGCAGCCGCCGCCCATTGCCACCACCGATATCGTCGACGCATGGACACCCCACAAGTCGTCCTCCACGGTGGCCCTCTCGACGGCACCACGCATCTGGCCCCATCCAAGGCCCGGCACATCGACGTCACCATGGCCGACCGCACCCTGCACCGCTACGAGCGCACGTCCGCCACCGACGCCACCGGTCGCCCCGTCTTCCACTGGGCCGGCCGCGTCTAGACCTTCACGACCGACCAGGGAACCCGAGGGCCCACGGAATCGTCGTCGCCTTCGACGGCACCGATCAGCACTCGATGACGTTGACGGCCAGGCCGCCGCGAGCCGTCTCCTTGTACTTGTCCTTCTGATTCACAACGCGCTGACCTGCACATACTCGCCCACTACGCCGCGCAGGCCGTGTCCGGGCCGTCTGGCTGCTCTACCGCCTGGACGAGTTGGAGAGCCTTGTCGACCGCCTTCTGTGTCCGCTCGTTGCTGGACGGCAGCCGGTGCGTGTAGAAGCGCATCGTGAAGGCCGGATCCGAGTGCCCCAGCCACTCCGCCAGTGCCTTGATCGACTCACCGGCGTCGAGCAGCGTCGAGGCGAAGAAATGCCGAAGCGCGGACATCCCGTCTCGCCGCTTGGCGTGGCCCATACCCGCCTTGTCGAGCGCCGGCCGCCATGCGAGGCGGTTGAAGTCCGACCGGTTGATCGGCGCGCCCGCCTCGTTGACCAGGATCAGACTCACCGTCTCCAACTCGCTGCCCGGCTCCTTCCACGGAAGCGTCACCGCCACGGGCGGGTACTCCTCCATGTACGCGTCGATCTCGCCCAGAACTGTTGGTGCCAAAGGCAAAGCTCGCGTCTTGCCACCCTTCGGCGGAGCGAACACAAGATGATTGTCCACACGGATCGGACTCCGCGATCAGGTCGAACACGCGGGCCTTCTGGTCGAACAGTTGGCTCGCACCTCCGTTGCCGCAAAGGGTCCGGGAGCCGCCGCCAACAGCGCGTTGATCGCTCGCGTGACCTCACTCATGCCCGTCACTCCCTTTCTCACGCTGCTGAAGCCAAGCCACGTTCGGGGCCGTGAGCGGCAGCAGCCGCGCGACCAGCAGTGCGGCAATCTCACGCGTGAGCACCAGATGGAACTGGGCAGGTCCCTCATCGAGCCGCACCGTGATGTGGTGCTTGCTCTGGTCGGTGACCACAACCTCGGTCCCAGGACGCCCGATCTGAGCAACCAGGGGCTGCTGGTCGTTCTCGTCGACGAGGACCAGCATCACTGGCCTCCTTGGCGCTGGTCGGCCGCTTCCAGGTCCGCCTTGCCGCTACGGATGGCCTCTGCCAGCCGATCCAGCGCCGCCCGCTCGATGATCAGCGCGACCGGGAACGCCTTGCCGAACCGGATCTCCACACGGTCCGCGAACGACAGCGCGTTCGCCCGGATCGGCAGGTCGGCGGTCACGTAGACGTGCACCATGTCGCGCATCTGACCGGTCACGCGGCCGCAGCGGACGAGGACTTCGCCGGCGTCGCCTTGATCGTCACCGGCTTCATCTCCCGTGCCCGCAGGCTGTAGCCCAGCCGCGTCCGGCAGCGGTGCCGCTCACCAGCACCCGAGGGACGGCACGGCTTGTCGTCCACCCACGGCGTCACCGTCAATCCATCGCAGATCACCGGCCGGATGTCCGTGCCCGGGATCGCCTCCGGTGGAACCGGCTGGTGCTTCGCCGCGATCTTCACCGTGACCGCCGCGTCCGTCTTGCGCTCCGCCGCCTGGTCGATCACCAGCGCCGACCACAGCGGGAGCCCCGTCTCCTTGTCCAACTCCGGCTCGATCGGGGCCTTCCGCGCCCGCTCCTCCGCCGTCTGGAACTTCGTCACCGGTTCCACGCCCATCACAAGCGCCCCCTTGGGGGAACACTTCGTCATGCTCGACCCGGAACCGGGCACCGCTGAGATCGCCATCGTTGGGCCTCCTGTCTGGTCTGTCGGCCGGGACCTGCCCGGCTTCTCCGACAACCACCACTTTCGGCCGAAAACGAGGACGGGAGCACCACACAGCGGGACATCTCAGGACGTCTCATATACGTTGAAGACGTCCCTACTCGTCACAAAGGGAGTGGCCGTGCCGAACGAGCGACTACGAGACACCTTGCTGCGCAACGGGTTGAGCCTGGAGCAGGTGTCTAAAGCGACCGGGGTCGACCCCAAGACCGTGGAGCGGTGGATCACCAAGGGGCGGACGCCCTACCCACGCCATCGGCACACGATCGCGTCCATGGTGCGGGAGACCGAGAACTATCTGTGGCCCGAAGCCGTCGCCCCCGAACGCAAGGTGGAGATCGCCGGTTCCGAGGTCCTCAAGGTCTATCCCCACCGCAACGCCATCCCCGCCGATCTGTGGGACCGGCTGATTAAGGACGCGGCCGAGCACGTCGAGGTGTTGGTCCACGCGGCGTTGTTCCTGGTCGAGCGCCCCACCTTTGTCCGGGATCTTGCCGACAAAGCCGCCAACGGCGCGCGGATCCGACTCCTCTTCGGCGACCCTGCCAGCCGTGAGGTTGCCCGCCGCAGCGACGAGGAACAGTTGGGCAAGGGCACTCTCGGGGCACGCATCCGCAACGCACTGGCCTTCTACCGGCCGCTCCTGGACGTCGATGGCGTGGAGATGCGGTTCCACAAGACCACGCTGTACAACTCGATCTTCCGCTCCGACGACGAGATGATCGTCAACACGCACGTCTACGGGTTCCAGGGCGCTCACGCACCGGCCCTGCACATCCGGCGGCTCTCTGCGGGCGACCTGTTCGAGACCTACTCTGAGAGCTTCGAGACCGTCTGGACCCAGTCGAAGCCCGCGACCTTCTAGGGAGCCCCATGGCACGCGTGGACCACTTCCACGACCCGAACGCCCCCAAGGCCAACAGCATCGCTATCGCCGTCAGCGCCTTCGTCCTGGACGACGCCGGCCGCCTGCTGATGATCCGCCGTACCGACAACGACCTGTACGCCATCCCCGGCGGTCAGCTCGAACTCGGCGAGACCCTGTCCCAGGCCGCCGTCCGCGAGCTGCGCGAAGAGACCGGCATCGACATCGAGGTCACCGGCGTCATCGGCCTGTACTCCAACCCCGACCACGTCATCGCCTACGACGACGGTGAGGTCCGCCAGGAGTTCTCAATCTGCTTCCGCGCCCGCCCCGTTGGCGGCCAGCTGCGCACCAGCAGCGAGTCCAAGGAAGTTCACTGGGTCGACCGCGAGCGGTTGGATGAGCTCAACATCCACCCGTCGATCCGCCTCCGAATCGAACACGGCTTCCAGCCTGATCGACCACCTTACTTCACCTGACCGGCATCCATCGCCGTGTCCGAGTCTCAGCTTCGGCACAGTAACTCTAGTAGGTCCATGACACGCCGCAAGCACGACGGTACGCTGGCCGCCCAAGTGTCGACAGTATGAGGTCAAATGACAACCGAAGATGAAGATCTAAAGGAAACACCCAACAATAGCAACGAGGTTGTCGACGAAGCGGAAGAGTTGGCCAATAGCGTCGGAAACCTTGAACCGATCTCATATTTTGGCACCGACTTCGACGTTCACGGCCTCGTACGCCGATTGAATCTTGGCGAAGTTATAGTTCCAAACTTCGACCCAGAGCCCGAATCCGAGTCTGACCTATCCGGCTTCCAGCGCAAATTCGTATGGAAGAAACTCCAGATGGATAGGTTTATCGAGTCACTACTACTCGGCTTCCCCGTCCCTGGGATATTTCTTGTACAACAAAGTGACAAAAAGTTGCTCGTACTGGACGGGCAGCAGCGACTTCGAACTTTGCAGCGATTCTACAGAGAGCAGGTTAGTAGCGAGGTCAGCTTCAAACTCGAAACAGTCGGCGATCAGTTTAAAGGCCTTACCTATACCACACTCGAGGACGATCAGCGTCGAACGCTCGACAACACATTCATTCACGCGACGATTATCAAATACAATCCCGATCTGGGTGGCGACGAAAGTGTTTACTCGCTTTTCGAACGCCTGAATACGGGGGGCACAAACCTCTATCCGCAAGAAATTCGAGTAGCACTGTACCACGGCGCACTTGTCGAGCTCCTCCGAGAGCTAAACAGCGATCCGAATTGGCGAAGCATGTTTGGACCGCCTTCTGATCGCTTGAAGGATCAGGAGATAATCCTACGCTTCCTGGCCCTATGGAAAGAAGGTGACGTCTACAAGCGCCCGCTTAAGACGTTCCTAAACGCGTTTCTAGCACGACATCGAAACCTTGAGGGTCTCGACAGAGAGCAGCTTGCACAAATGTTTCGAAGCGTGTGCGAGGTAGCAAACTCATCAATGGGCAGGTCAGCCTTGCGTGCAGGCATTCAAGTGAACGCCGCTTTTGCGGACGCAATCCTGGTAGGACTAGCCGCCCGACTAACAGAGGGAGATATTCGCGACCACCCCGCGATAAGGGCAGCCAGAGAAGCTCTGATCGATGATCCGGAATTCCAAAGCGCTATTGCTCGCGCTACGGCCGACGAGGAACGCGTAAGTCGGCGCCTCAACCTTGCAAGGGCGGCGCTTCGGAACGTGCAATGAATAAGCGACTCGCGGCGCACTCCACAAGCGCAAGATGGAAGATAGGAAAGCTGCGCGATGATCTCGACGGGTTGTACGTACGAGCAGACCCTCGTTCTATCACGGACCCGGAGGTCGCTAGCGATCTCGGCCGCTACCTTTGCGTGCGAGTATCCGGATACCTAGAACAGGCCTCCGGTGTAATACTACGAGACTACTGCGAAAAAAATTCCTGGGGATTGGTCCAATCATTCGCACATTCATGGTTAGACAAGATGCCAAACCTGAGCGCAGATGCTCTAATCAAGTTCGTTAAGCGTTTTAGCAGCCAGCACGCCGGCGAGCTCGAGGTTTTTCTCTCGACCGAGGAACGCGGAACCACACTAAACGCTCTCGTAGGAATCCGCAACGACGTCGCACACGGCAAGCAACAAGGCATTTCACGCGAGCAAGCCTGGCGATATCTTGAAGTTGTGGAACAAATTGTCAATTGGCTACTTGATCAGTTCGACTCGATGAACAACGAGTCATCAGCTTGAGCGATCGGAACGAACGATTGCAGTCGTTGCCGAATCTGGCTCTATGGGATCGAGACGCGCCGCCGGCGACGGCGCGTGGTCGCCCTGGCAGGGCCGGTCACCAGGCCGTATGGCCGGAAGGGCCGCCAACGGCCCTCAGGCTTCACCGGGCCGGGCGACCCTTCCGGCCACGGCCACCCGCGCACGCCAGGGACGCCGCCGCCAGCGGCGCGCAAGCCCACAGGCTCACTCGGCAGCTGCGCCAGGCCGTGACGATCGAGCGGCCACGCGACGGCAGAGCCCACGTCGATCGATGCCCACCTATGGCTCCGCGCCAACGGCCAAGTCCCACAATGCAGTCGACGGCAGTGCCCATCCCCCGACGCCCGAGCGTGACAACGGCCGGCAGCACTGTGTCAAGGCGGGAAAGCGTGCCTTGACACGGCACCACCGGCCGCGTGATCGGCTTCGTGTCGGGATGGACGGTGGGGTCTGGGGCGGACCAAGATCAGGCCGTCTCCAGGCCGTCAGACGTCGGGCAGTGCCGAGAAGTACCGAGTACCAACGAAAGACGTCGCCGCAGTTCAGAGGCCGTGATCAGCACTCGATGACGTTCACGGCCAGGCCGCCGCGAGCCGTCTCCTTGTACTTGTCCTTCATGTCGCGGCCGGTTTCGCGCATGGTCTTGATGACCTTGTCGAGGGAGACGAAGTGGGCGCCGTCGCCGCGAAGGGCCATGCGGGCGGCGGTGATGGCCTTGATGGAGGCCAGGGCGTTGCGCTCGATGCAGGGGATCTGCACGAGGCCGCCGATGGGGTCGCAGGTGAGGCCGAGGTTGTGCTCCATGGCGATCTCGGCGGCGTTCTCGACCTGCTCGGGGGTGCCGCCGAGGACCTCGGCGAGGCCGGCGGCGGCCATGGAGCAGGCGGAGCCGACCTCGCCCTGGCAGCCGACCTCGGCGCCGGAGATGGAGGCGTTCTCCTTGAACAGCACGCCGATGGCGCCGGCGGTGAGCAGGAAGCGCACGACGCCGTCGTCGGAGGCGCCGGGTACGAAGCGGGAGTAGTAATGCAGAACGGCGGGCACGATGCCGGCGGCGCCGTTGGTGGGGGCGGTGACGACACGGCCGCCGGCAGCGTTCTCCTCGTTGACGGCCAGGGCGAACAGGGTGACCCAGTCCATGACGCGCAGCGGATCGGTGGCGAAGTGTTCGGCGGCAAGGGTTCGACGCAGATCGGCGGCGCGGCGGCGCACCTTGAGACCGCCGGGCAGGGTGCCCTCGACGGTGCAGCCCCGCTCCACGCACTCCTGCATGACGTGCCAGATGTGCAGCAGACCGGAGCGAACCTCGGCTTCGGAACGCCACGACAACTCGTTGGCCAGCATGACATCGCTGATGGACAGGCCGGATTCCCGGGTCCGGGCCAGGAGTTCGTCGCCGGAGAGGAACGGGTGGGGCAGCGGCGTCGAGTCCTGTTTGATGCGGTCGGCGCCGGTCGCGGTCTCGTCGACGATGAAGCCGCCGCCGACGGAGTAGTAGACGGCGGCGTCCAGCTCGGCGCCGTCCGACCCATAGGCGGCGAAGCTCATGCCGTTGGGGTGCAAGGGAAGCGCCTTGCGGCGGTGCATGATCAGGTCGGTGTCCTCGACGAACTCGATCTCCCGGGAGCCGCCGAGCAGCAGACGGGAGGACGACCGGATGCGGGCGACGCGGTCGTCGGCGTCGGTGGGGTCGCAGAGCTCGGGCTGCGAGCCTTCGAGACCGAGCATGACGGCCTTGGGGCTGCCGTGCCCATGGCCGGTGGCGCCGAGGGAGCCGAACAGCTCGACGTGCACGCGAGCGACGGCGTCGAACCGGCCGGCGGCGCGCAGGCGTGAGACGAACATGCCCGCGGCCCGCATCGGGCCCACGGTGTGCGAGCTGGACGGGCCGATCCCCACCGAGAAAAGATCGAAAACACTGATGGCCATGGCGGACTCCGGGGTCGTGCCGACGAGGGACGGCTCCCCCTCTGTCATGGGACCTGAGAGCTTCGCCGTCACGACCGCGACAGCTTGCACCGTGGGTGGCATGCACGACCGCGCACGCTGCTTTCCAGAGTCGCCTCGCCCGGCCGGTCTGGTTGCCTGAGAGTGTGCGGGGAGGCTTGCTCCTTCGGCGCCCCGGCATACGCCGAGGGCTCTCCCGACCGGGCTGTGTGCCGAAGGCACGCGGCCTGTGTGGAATTGTTGCCCTCACTGTAAACGACGCAGGGAGCGGCTGATGCGGTTCGGCGCCAACTACACGCCCAGCAAGCACTGGTGGCACACCTGGCTGGACTTCGAGCCGGACTCGATCCGCCGGGACCTGGACCAGCTGGCCGGCCTCGGCCTGGACCACGTGCGGGTGTTCCCGATCTGGTCGGTCTTCCAGCCCAACCGCGGCGTGGTCCGGGAGAAGGCGGTGGAGCAGCTGCTGGAGCTGGTCCGCATCGGCGCGCGAGCCGGCCTCGACGTGACGGTGGACGGCATCCAGGGCCACCTGTCCAGCTTCGACTTCTACCCCTCGTGGACGCAGACCTGGCACCACCGCAACGTCTTCACCGATCCCGACGTGCTGGAGGGCCAGATCCTGCTGCTGCGCACCCTGGCCACGGCGCTGCGCGGGGAGCCGAACTTCCTGGGCATGACGCTGGGCAACGAGATGAACAACCTGGTGGCGCACAACCCCTGCACGCCGGCCGAGGTGGACGTGTGGCTGGACCGGCTGCTGGAGACGGTCAACGCGGCGGACCCGGACCACCCGCACTGCCACTCGGCCTTCGACGACGCCTGGTACGTCGACGACCACCCGTTCACGCCGCTGGCCAGCGCGACCAAGGGCGCCATGACCACCGTGCACCCCTGGGTCTTCACGCTGAACGCCGCCCGTCGTTACGGTCCGCAGTCGACGGAGATCCATCACCTCGCCGAGTACGGCACCGAGCTGGCCCGTTCCTACGGCACGCCGGACCGGGTGATCTGGGTGCAGGAAGTGGGCGCGCCGGCCCCGCACATCCCGGTGGAGCACGCCGTGGAGTACGCCGAGCACACCATTGGCAACGTCGCTACCTGCACAAACGTCTGGGGCCTCACCTGGTGGTGCTCGCACGACGTGAGCCGGAAGTTCATCGACTACCCGGAGTTGGAGTACGGCTTGGGCCTGTTCGACGCCGACGGCAACGCGAAGCCGCTGGCCAAGGCCGTCGAGAAGGCCGTGCACGCGGAGTTGCCGAAGCCGGTGGAGCGGACGACGGCGCTGCTGTTCGACGGCAAGCGCAGCGACTCGGGCCCGGGTGGCCGCTTCTTCGAGGCCTGGATGCGGCTGGCGGCCGAGGGCCGGCGGCCGGCGATCGTCCAGGAGACGACGCCCGAGTATCTGGCCGCCCGGGGCGTGACCGAGGTCTTGACAGTGTGAGCCCAGCCACCCCAGGATCGATAGTGATCCGATGACTGACCCGCGCCAGGCCCCGGTCCGCCGCCCCTGCCCCTGATACATCGGATCTCTATGCCGCCGGGTGCCCTCGACGCTGGAGGGCTCGATGACGACCTTCCCCAGACGGACCGCCCTCGGCCTGGCCCTGGGCGCCACCGTGTTGGCCACGATGACCGGCACGGGGACCGCCTTCGCTGCGTCCAGCGCACCGAATCCGGTCCCCGTCCCACTGGACGGCCTGTTCGACAACGACGGCATCGACACCGCCACCACCCACGACGGCGACTTCGACGGCTCGGGCTACACCTTCCCGGCCGAGGGCCTGCCCACCGGCCAGGTCACGGTGGACGGCGTCCCGTTCGCGTTCCCCACCGCCGCCGGCAAGAACAACATCGTCGCGATGGGCCAGCAGATCCCGCTGCCCCAGGGCCGCTACGTCACGGCGCTGTTCCTCACCGCCTGCTCGTACGGCGCGACCGGCGGCACGGCGACCGTGCACTACGCCGACGGCAGCACCAGTGAGGCCCAGCTCGGCGGGGCCGACTGGTACTCCGGCAGCGGCCAGCTCGTCGCCCCCTTCCGCTACACGCCGGGCGGCGGCGCCGACCAGAACCCGGTGTCGATCAGCGTCTCCCAGGTCTGGATCGACCCGAACCGGGACGCGGTGGCGATCACCCTGCCGACCACCAGCCCGGCCGTCGAGGGCCGGTCCAGCCTGCACGTCTTCGCGCTCAGCCTGCAACCGGTGGCGGTCGGCAAGGCGGTGGCGTTACGCGGCACGAAGTCGACGACCAGCCTGCTCACCGACGCCGGCCCGCAGGTGGTCGAGGCGACGCTGGTCAACCTCGGCACCGAGTGGATCACCCCGCAGGACCGGCTCACGATCTCGGTGGACGTCCAGGGCGGCCGCACCGTCGCGCCGGCGACCGTGGACTGGCTCGCGCCAGGCGACGAGGCCAAGATCCGCATCGGCATCCGCAAGGACCAGAACGTGGACGATGGCACGACCGTCAGCGGCACCGTCGCGGCGAAGTCCACAAAGGACACCCTGGCCAGCGCCCAGACGCCGATTCTGTTGGGCGTGCCGGATTATCAGCCGGCCGACACGTCGCTCGGCACGCACCAGGCCCCGTACTGGTTCCAGGACGCCAAGTTCGGCATCTTCATCCACTGGGGCGTCTACTCGGTGCCGGCCTGGTCGCCGCCGGGCAAGCAGTACGCGGAGTGGTACTGGGACTGGATGCAGGACCCGGCCAACGCCGTATACGACTACCACCGCCAGACGTACGGGGAAAGCTTCGACTACGACGACTTCATCCCCCAGTTCAAGGCCGAACGCTTCGATCCCCTCGATTGGCTCAACCTGTTCGTCGAGGCCGGCGCCCGCTACTACGTGCTGACTTCCAAGCACCACGAGGGTTTCGCCCTGTGGGACTCCAAGGTCTCCGCCCGCACGGCGGCCAAGCTGGGCCCCAAACGGGACCTGGTCAAGGCCCTGTTCGACGCGTCCCGCAAGCACACTCCCCAGCTGCGCAACGGTTTGTACTTCTCGATGCCGGAGTGGTTCAACCCGGACAACCCGTGGATGGGTCACCCGCCGCGCAATCCGTACACCGGCGCGGCCGTGCCCTACACCGGTTACGCCAGCGGCCGCGACTTCGTGCTGGACTACCAACTGCCGCAGATGCTGGAGCTGGTGCACGGCTACGACCCCGACGTGATCTGGTGCGACATCGGCGGCGTGAACGACAGCCGGCGGCTGATGGCCGAGTACTTCAACCACGCCAAGGACCGGCCGCGGCCCAAGGACGTCACGATCAACGACCGGTCGGGCATCGCGGTGCACGACTTCACCACGCCGGAGTACACGACCTATCCGAACACCGTCGTGGCCAAGTGGGAGGCCAGCCGCGGGCTCGATCCGCGCAGCTACGGCTACAACCGGGCCACCCCCGACGACATGTACATGACCGCCGAGGAGGTCGTGCACACGCTCGTCGACATCGTCAGCAAGAACGGCAACTTCCTGCTCGACATCGGCCCGCGGGCGGACGGCACCATTCCCGAGATCATGCAGACCCGGCTGCGGCAGACCGGCGCGTGGCTCAAGGTCAACGGCGAGTCGATCTACGACACCTCGTACTGGTCCCGGCAGGCGCAACTCGGCGACCTGCGGTTCACCACCAAGCGCGACGCCTTCTACATCAGCTCGCTGACCAAGCCCGGCAGCAAGCTGACGGTCAGCGCCCCGGTGCCGATCCGACCAGGTGACAAGGTCACGATGCTCGGCTACCCGACGCCCCTGACCTGGACGACCACCGGCGCCTCGCTGGTGATCGACGTGCCAGCGGCGGCTGCGGCAGCGGGCCAGCACGCCTGGGTCTTCAAGATCAGCAGGCGCTGACCGGCCAACCACACCACAGGCCAGTCCGGCAGACCCACCCATCAGGCCTGTCCAGCAAACCCACCCATCAGGCCTGTCCAGCAGACCTACGCATCAGGCTTGTCCAGCAGGCCTACGCATCAGGTCCACCCAGCGGGCCGGCTGTCCACCAGGCCTCCCCGCCCGGCCGCCAACACCCCAAGGCCCACCCAACCCAGGGGGCTTCCCCCCGGCCCATTCTACCAGCGGAGGTGGTTAGTTGATCTTGAAGGAGGGTTGCCTGTGGACAGCCCTGGAGAGGCCGCAGGCCCTGTGGACAACGTAGCGACAGATCCGTCATGAGGGGGGGGGGGCAGGCGGTAAAACGAAGGACACGCCCCCCCCAAAAACACCCCCGCCGGGGGGGGGGGGGCGGGGGGGCGCCGCCCGGGGGGGATGTCCCCCAGGG